>NZ_MPJE01000088.1:0-16659 GCF_001975465.1 Chlorobium sp. KB01 | reverse complement strand
AACTTATTTTTGGAATGCAATACCCCCAATTTTGGGCGTCATGAATTATTGAGGTTAAAAAGAAGAGAGTCGCACTTTTTCTGACATGTGGGACCCCAGAATCGATGGCGGCGGTTTTTTACCTGCCGCAGTTGAAAATACACCTTCTGACCAACAGAATCCTTGTCGAGAAAATTTTTAATCCCGTCGAGTCATCAGACGGTAATGCCATCGAGTCCTTTGTAGATGATCTTCTCGAACAGTATGAACGGAGCGTTGTTTCAAGAAAAAGATCCGTGATATGGAGTGATGAAGCTCAGGATTTGCTTGAAGCTGTCCCGGGATTTTTGCAGGAGAAGATCAGGTCTATGGCTGAAGAGTATGCAATGAAAAAAGGTTACAAGGAAATTACTGTGGAAATGCTGGAAACTGCCCGTGATGAAATGGGCGAAAAGTAAGTCGCCGCCACCGAGTCGTCGTTATTGATCGTTCAGTCAGGTCGCCTTACCGTTCGTTATTTCGTGCGGTCAGGTTTTTTTCCGATAAACAGGTTGATGAGTGTAACAATAACTACCCCGGAAAGGTAAAAAGCTACCGGAGCGAAAAGTGTTGTGTAGTTTACGGTTTCGTGCATGTTCGTTACTTATGGTGTTCTGATGTTATTGTTTAGCTCAAAGGTTTCAAGCTGCTCTTTCAGATTTTTTTTGAATGCAAGACTGGTTATGAGGTTCAGCATTTTGTAGGGGTTGCGTCTGACCCTGTTGGCGATTTTTCCCCAGGAATATGTTTTGTAATAGCTGGTCATGAATTTGTGCTGAAATGCTACGGGATCGTAGTGTTCAGAACGAATGACAAGGTTGATGGCGTTGTATTTCTCCCAGTCCTCATCGGTTATCAGACCCTTTTCTTTGTACTCCCAATACATTTTTGTTCCAGGGTAAGGGGTAATGATCTGGAAGATAGGCATGAATACGTGGTTTTTGCCGACAAACTCGACGAGGTCATCCATGTCCTCAAAGGTGTCAAGTGCAGGATTGACCAGGAAATTTCCCTGAATGTTCAACCCGGCCTTTCTGCACTCTTCGATCACGCTTGCAAATTTTTCCGCGGAGTTGACATGCCCTTTGTTATAGGCTTCCAGTGTGCTTTGTTTGATTGATTCGAACCCGACGAGCACCATATTGCATCCGGAATCAACAAGTCTTCTTACTGTTTCCTTGTCTTCAAGAAAATTCATGCTGAAGAAAACGCTGTAGTTGATATTGCACTTTTTGAGCAAGGAAAGGTTCTCCCATAGCTTCTTCTTGTTGATGCCGAGATTTTCATCGCAAAGCATGAACCATGGCTTTGATGATTTTCCTTTTGCCTTGAAAAAAACCTTTTTGGCTGTTTCAATCTGCCTGATGAGATTATCAGGATTCTGGTAACGGTAGAGTTTTCCGGTAAAATTCGGTGTGACGCAGAATGAGCACTCATAAGGGCATCCGCGGGTGATATAGATGGGGATGGACTTGGTTCCGTCAACTTTTTCTCGTTTTGATGCCTGTGCAATCCTTTCATAATCAAGGGGCACTATTTTTGTGACCTGCGGGAAGTCCTTTGCATCGTATGTCGGCTTCAACCGACCTGACGCGGCATCTTCCAGTACGGTAGCCCAGAGGTTTTCGGCTTCGCCGCAAACAACGCAGTCGGCATGGCTTCGCGCTTCATCGGGATTGAACGAAACGTGAAGACCGCCAAGAATTACTTTTTTTCCTTTTTTTCGGAACTCATCTGCAATTTCATATGCTCTTGTAGCGTCTATCGTTCTTGATGTGATACCTACCAGATCGTAATCTCCGTCATAGTTGATGGCATCACCAAAGTGTTCGTCCGCAATTTCGATAGCATGCTCAGCAGGCGTAAGACTTACAAGTACGCCTATAGCCATGTGAAACAGTGGCTTCTGGTTGGTTTTCGAGTCTTTTTTCCCTTTTGGCGCAATAAAAAGCAGTTTGAGCGGCATGATTTTCTGTTCCCGGATTATCTGTTCTGACAAGAAGTACAGGTCATGCATAGATCAGTTGGTACCGTGTTTATCTGCTGCATGGCCGAAACGCTGAGTGTTATCCTGTAAAAAATATCAAAATTTCGTGAGCGACAAAACCTTTTGTAGCCAACCTGAAGCTTTTCATGGGCGGGGATTTCAGAAATATCGGCAGTGAGTCGCAGTTTCAGGAGAACCCTTAAGGAGGTAAAGGTATTCTTCGCTCCTTTGCAATTCGTAAACAGTATGCTGAGGCGGCAGGTCAGGCAGGGATGGTAGTTTTATTTGACCTCCACGGAAGAAGAGATTTTTTTCGAAACGTTGATCTTCCTATATTAAAGAATTGATAAAAAGGGGAGCTATCCTTAAGTCGTTATCTTTGTAACAATTAACACGATGATATATGCCTCGTTATACTCCTGAGCAGCTTGCACAAAGGAACGCTACGGTCTGGACCGATGTTCAGCTCATTCTTGCACCCATTCAGTTTGTCGTTTTTCTTGCCGGTGTCGGCGTGACTTATCTGTATTTCGTCAATCCCGGCATCATTGCTTTTTTCTGGGTTGATGTAGCCATTCTTTTCAAGTCTTTCCTTTTTGCGTTGCTTTTTTTTACCGGGGCTTATTTTGAGAAAGAAATTTTCGACAAGTGGATTTTTTCCAGGGAGTTTCTCTGGGAGGATATCGGCAGCGTTACGGCCGGAGCTTTTCATGTTTTGTATTTTATTCTGGCTTTTACTGGTGCAAGCCGCGAGGTTCTTGTCTGGGAGGCGTTTCTTGCCTACTTCACTTACATTGCCAATGCAATGCAGTATCTTGTCAGAATCCTGCTTGAAAAAAGAAATGAAAAGATTCTGCATAACAGCAATGTCTTGTCATGACGCTGTGGTATAATGGTATTTTAAATTTGTTTTGCCCTTTTGATGGTGTTTGTCAAACAATCAATGTGAAATTCATGCTGAAAGGAAGTTTTACCGAGTTATGGAATAAGGCCATGATCTACACAGGTTCAGGATGGCTGGTGCTTGTCTGTATGATCTGGGTTTCCGGACATTTTACTGATAACGTCGAACGGATTGTTTTCGTCTCCGTGCTGGCAGCAGGATATATTGCTGTTTACATGCTTGGTTTTTACATCAAGCGACAGCATTCCGGAAAGGCTGTAAATTTGTGAGGGCGAAGCCAGTTTCTGCTTGGTGACTGTTTCCTTTTATTATTTGTTTTTTTAATGCTAACTCATTAATAAGCCATGAGTACCAAAAGAATTATTACGAAGGAAGATGTGCATTTAAAAGCAAGGCTGCTTTCCGAGGGGGCAAAGGTAACGGTCAACAAGCCGCCGAAAACAGGGTTCAACCCGTTTCGTGCCATGGTGCTCAATGGCAGCGATCTTGCAACTCTTGTTCGCCCGGAACCGTATACCCGCCTTGAGGTACAGGTTAACGGGGACGATGTCGAATTTTATGATTGCGGCAAACACCTTGCAAGCGGCAGAATGCAGGAGTGGTTCTCATGGCGCGACGGTACTTTGAGTAACGGACGCCCGGTTAATGCTGCCGTAATAGGAATGAACCAGGATATTATCAATATTCATTACAGTTACAGTTGCGATAACAACAATACAGGTCGGTCATGCAGATTCTGCTTTTTCTTTGCCGACCAGCATGTATCTGTAGGGCAGGACCTGGCAAAGATGCCGTTCCAGAAAATCGAGGCTCTTGCAAAAGAGCAGGCTGAAGCGGTGAAAATAGCAACCGATAACGGGTGGAGGGGGACTCTTGTTGTTATCGGAGGTCTTGTTGCACCGGAACGTCGTTCGCAGGTTGTCGACCTTGTTGAGATTGTCATGGCGCCCTTGCGTGAGCAGTTGAGTACGGAAGTGTTTAATGAACTGCATATAACGGCTAATTTGTATCCTCCTGATGATTTTAAGGATATGGAGCGCTGGAAGGCTTCGGGTATCAATTCAACAGAGTTTGATCTTGAGGTTACCGATCCTGACTATTTCAAGGCGATCTGCCCGGGGAAATGTGCAACATATCCCCTTGAATACTGGCATGCCGCCCAGGATGCCTCAGTTGAGATTTTCGGGCCAGGCAGGGGTACCACAAGCTTTATACTCATGGGTCTTGAACCTATGAATTGTATGCTGGAGGGTGTTGAAGAGCGCCTGTCGAAGGGGGTATATCCCAATATGCTGGTTTACCAGCCTGTGCCGGGAGCTGATATGTTCAGAATGCCTCCGCCAAACGCCGATTGGCTTGTTGAGGCTTCAGAGAAACTGGCAGACCTTTATTTCAAGTATCAGGATCGTTTTGATATGCCCCTTGCTACGGACCACAGGCCCGGTTATACGCGAATGGGACGTTCCCAGTATATTATGCTGACAGCTGATGTGATTGCACGCAGATTGTATGAACAGGGTTATGAACTTCCAGCTGCATATCCTGTTTAACAGGTCATAACAGCATAGTTGCAATTGCCGTTTACCATGCTTGTTCGATGGTAAACGGCAATTATTGTTATTACATGTTTTCTTGTTCTGCATTATGTGAGAATTCCGTTTAAAATAAAGGGTTACTTATGCAAAACCTCTGGAACGATGCCGATCTTCAGCGCTCCGTAAACGGGCAGCGCAGTGCCAACGATATTCCTGCAGAACTTGCCGAACTCGTGTACGCCTCCCGTCTGCTCGGCAGCGAGAGTTCTCTTGTGATGCACGGCGGGGGCAACACCTCGGTCAAAAGCGAGCTGCACGATATCATCGGCTACAGGGTCAATGTCATTTTCATCAAGGGGAGCGGCGTCAATCTGGCGGGGGTGGATGCGCACGATTTTATGCCGGTACGGATCGAGCCGCTGCAGAAGCTGCAGCATCTCTACGCTACCGGCGGGCGCAGCAGCGAAGAGGATATACAGCAGTTCTCGACGCAACGGTTCAAAAACTTCCTCTATCTGAACCTGTTCTACCTGACCGAGCACATGGTGAACCATTCGCTTTCACCCTCGATCGAAACCCTGCTTCACGCGTTTCTGCCCCACCGGTTCATTTTCCATACGCACTCCACGGCGCTTCTGACGCTCAGCAACCAGCCCGACGGCCAGGCTCTCTGTCGGGAGGTGCTCGGAGAATCGTTCGGCATGGTGCCCTATATCAAGCCGGGTCTCGGGCTCGCCCGTTCGGCCGCTGCGGCCTACGAGTCGACTCCCTCCATCAGGGGCCTTGTGCTGCAGAAGCACGGCCTCGTCACTTTTGCCGATACTCCGGATGAGGCGTACCATTGCATGATCGAAAGCGCAAACCGTCTTGAAGAGCGCATAGCCCGGGCCGGCCGGAAGGTTTTTCCTTCGGTTTCGCTTCCCGCCGGGATCGCATCCCTCGAGGATGCCGCGCCGGTTATCAGAGGGGCTGTCGTTGAAGAGAGCACAGCCGGAAGCCGCGATTACCGTCAGTTCGTGCTCGAATTCCGTACTTCACCCGATATTCTTGCCTATGTCAACAGCGATTCTCTTTCCGATGTAAGCCAGAGGGGCGCCATGACCCCGGATTTCATTATCCGCACCAAAAACCGGCCGCTGGTCGTTCCGGCTCCCGATGCCTCCGATCTCGACGCTTTCAAAACGGCGGTTCATGAAGCGGTGGAGCGGTATGAAGTGGAGTACAGGGCTTATTTCCAGCGCCGGCGCGAGGCTGCGGGAATCGAGGTTTCCATGCTCGACCCGCTGCCCAGGGTGGTGCTTGTGCCCGGTCTCGGTCTGTTCGGTCTCGGCCGGACCGCCCGGGAAGCTGCGGTCAACGCCGATATCGCCGAAAGCACGGCATCGGCCATTCTCGATGCGGAATCGGTTGGACGCTTCGAGTCGATTACCGAACAGGAGGTTTTCGATATTGAGTACTGGGAGATGGAGCAGGCCAAGATGACGAAGGTCCGCCACGACGTGTTTGCCGGCAAGGTTGCCCTGGTAACCGGTGCGGCAAGCGGCATCGGGCTGGCGACGGCAAGGGCGTTCCGTCAGCGCGGCGCCGAGCTGGTCATTCTGGACCTGAACCCTGAGGCGCTTCAGCAGGCGGCCGAAGATCTCGGCGGAGGAGTGCTTCCGATTGCGTGCGACGTTACCGACCGCGCTGCCGTCAGGCGGGCTTTCGACAAGGTGTGCCGCCGTTACGGAGGGCTGGATATCGTGGTCTCGAATGTAGGCGTCGCCCTGCAGGGCCGCATAGGCGACGTTTCGGACGAGGTGCTGCGCCGGAGCTTCGAACTCAACTTTTTTTCGCATCAGTCCATAGCCCAGGAGGCGGTCAGGATCATGCGACTGCAGGGAACCGGGGGCGTCCTGCTTTTCAACGTTTCCAAACAGGCGGTCAATCCGGGTCCCGATTTCGGGCCGTACGGCCTGCCCAAGGCGGCGACCATGTTTCTCGTGCGCCAGTATGCGCTCGATCACGGACGCGACGGCATCAGGGCAAACGGCATCAATGCCGACAGGATCCGCACCGGCCTGCTGACCGACGAAATGATCAAAACCCGTTCGAAAGCGCGGGGGCTGAGCGAGCGGGAGTATATGGCCGGCAACCTTCTGCAGGTCGAGGTCACCGCCGAGGATGTCGCCGAGGCATTCGTGCACCAGGCGCTCGAAACGAAGACGACAGGATCGATTGTTACGGTCGACGGAGGCAACATTGCCGCCGCGCTGCGCTGACAGGGAAGTTCCTGAAAAACTGATTGCAGATTGTAAAAAAACTTTAACCGAAAGAGGAGAAGACCATCATGGCTGAATACGACAAGGACAAACAGGCAAAAGAGTATTACACCCACGTTCCTGTTGAGAAACACGGCTTTTTTCTCAAGGGGGCGCACTCGCTTGACTGGGGTATGAAAAACCGCCTGTCGAGGATATTCAGGCCCGATACGGGCAGAACGGTCATGTTCGCCATCGATCACGGCTATTTTCAGGGGCCGACCACCGGTCTGGAGCGTCCCGACGTCAACATCGTGCCGCTCATGCCGCATGCCGATGCCATCATGCTCACCAGAGGCATTCTGCGTACGACCGTTCCTCCCTCCCTCACCAAGGCGGTCGTCATGCGCTGCAGCGGCGGTCCGAGCATTCTCAAGGAGCTCTCCGACGAAGAGCTTGCCGTGGATATCGAGGATGCCATCCGCATGAACGTGGCGGCAATAACCCTGCAGGTTTTCATCGGAGGCGAGTTCGAAACCCGTTCCATCCACAACATGACCAGGCTGATCGATATGGGTCTGCGTTACGGTATTCCAACCATGGCGGTCACCGCCGTCGGCAAGGATATGGTGCGTGATGCCAAATACTTCAGGCTTGCCTGCCGGATTTCTGCGGAATTAGGCGCTCAGATCGTAAAAACCTACTATGTGCCCGAGGATTTCGAAACGGTTGTGGCTTCCTGCCCGGTGCCGATCGTGATGGCCGGAGGCAAGAAGATTTCCGAACTCGAGGCGCTCACCATGTCGTACCGGGCAATCCAGGAGGGTGCGGCCGGTGTGGATATGGGCCGCAACATTTTCCAGAGCGACGCTCCGCTCGCCATGATGAAAACGGTCGGGAAGGTCGTTCATGAGAACATGCCTCCCGCCGAGGCGTACGAGTATTTCCAGAGCATCAGTGCGGAAGGATAGACGCAGAAAAGCATCTTCCGCAATGGTTTAGAGCCAGTCGGCAAGTAACTTCGCTTCCCAGTTCCATCTTTCAAAATGATTCAGTTCAGTTACCGTCGCATGATCAAGCTCTTCTCTCGTGAAATCGAAGCCTTCCTGCAGGATGATTGCCCAGCGGTCTTCTTTTGTTGCAGTATTGTGTATTTTATCCGATAACTCCTTGTCCTGCTTCATTTTCGCAAGAAACAACTTTGCGGAATCCTGTGACATACGGCGAAGTCTCCTTTTTATAATTGAAAATCAATGTTAAGGTCACAAATTTAACCAATAAGTCCGGAACAAGAAAAGAAAAATATCCAGGACGGCGGGTTCCAGGGGCTTACCGTTTGGATCATGGTTCTTAGGGTTGTTATTTTATATGTATAGCTGGCATCATCATAAGCAATAACGTCATTTGCAATGATAGCAGATAAAGTTCAAACACTCTACCCGAGGGTATCCGAGTATTTTGGTAAAATCAGAAATGGGAACAGATATCTGGAGCATATTCTGGAGGTGGATAACTTTTGGCAAAATGTCGAGCACTCCCCATGCAGCAAGGTTGTCTTTCAGGGAAGCGAAATGCCTGAAGATGCATGTATTGCCGACGAGTATGATCTGGTTTATGCCGGAGGCTCATTGGGATTATTGCACGCGTCGGTCATGGCTTCGAAGTACGGGAGAAAAGTACTTGTTTTTGACCGCTATGTGAGCGGAAAACCAAGCCGTGACTGGAATATTTCCTGGAATGAGCTTGAAAACCTTGAACAAGTCGGTCTTTTCTCATATGAAGAGATCAACGCGAGTATTGCTTGCAGGTATAAAACAGGTTGGGCTGAGTTTTACGTGGAAAATGGTCGGAAAAAGCGGCTGTATCTCGATAATGTGCTTGACTGTGCTGTTGAGAGCGACCAACTGCTTTCCATTGCCAGGCAGAAAATTCTTGCCGATGAATCCAGCAGGGTCGTTGACAATATGACATTCATGCGGTGTTTTCAGTTTCCTGAGAGTGTGGTGATAGAGGTTGAGAACAATATGCATGAGCGGGTGTATTTCAGAGCCAAGGTATTTGTTGATTCGATGGGAGTGCATTCTCCGGTTGCCATGCAGTTGAATGACGGGGCATCCTTTACACATCTCTGTCCTACAGTCGGGACTGTTTCCAGCGGCCTCGAAAATGTTGATCCGGATATAGGCGAGATTCTTGTAAGTACGGAGCCGGCCGATACCAGCTCAGGAAGAGGTCGTCAACTGATATGGGAGGGCTTTCCTGCCGGTGGCAATCGCTATACCACCTATCTTTTCTTTTATGATTCCCGGAGCTCCGATAATGATAAATCTCTGCTTGGTCTCTTTGAAACATATTTCCGGAAATTACCTTCCTATAAAAAACTGGGAAAGGATTTTGTCGTCCATCGCCCTGTGTATGGCGTTATACCGGCGTATTATCATGATGGGTTTGAGCGGACTCGGCAAGTTGCCGATAATAATATCCTGATGCTTGGAGATGCCGCCGCACTTGGTTCCCCACTGACTTTTTGCGGTTTTGGTTCTTTTGTTCGCAATCTCAAATCATTGACAGAGGGGCTCGAAAGAGCCTTGGCCTGTAACGGATTTGAAAAGAAGAATCTCGAACAGATAAGCGCCTACGAGCCAAATGTTGCCGCAATGGCAAACCTTATGAAATATATGTGTTATAATAAACATACGGACCATCCGAATTTTGTCAATGAACTGATGAATGAAGTGATGATAGTTCTGGACGGCCTGCCGCCCAGGTACAGGGAAGCAATGTTCAAGGACACCATGGAGCTATCCGATCTGCTTCTGATTGGTTTGAACGTGGCATGGAAATATCCCGGTGTCTTGATGGCGACTGCAAGCAAACTCGGTCTGGATGGATCACTTGGGATGATGAAAAATATGATCGGCTGGGCAATGTCATCAAAAGCTTCAAATTGAATTCTTTATCCATCTAAAACAGGTTTTGACATGGCAAACGAATCACGAAAAGGCGGTTTTTTTTCCGTATTCAGAAAAGAGGACAAATCCGTCCCAAACAAATCGGCTATTGCACCGCAGCAATCCGAAACAAAGGCAGCTTTTTCTGAAAAGCCGGCTGTATCAGTTCCCCGTGAGGTGACGCCGAAACCCGTAGCAAACGTAAAGCCTGCCGCCGCTTCGGAACAACAGGAAAAACCTGTTATTTATGAGCCGATAGATACGGCTGCCGCTTTTAACACTTGCTGGAAAGCTTTTGGTGACCTGGGCTTATCGCAGATAAAAACAGTTGAAATGGTGCTGACTATGCTGTCAAATTCCATTGCTAAAATTACCGATGGGCAGCAAACGAAATAAGTGGAGGTTTTTTAAAAAACGATTCAAAAGGAAAAGAAATGCCGCAACTACCACAAAATATTATACCGGAAGAATTGACAAAGCCTGCAGCGGCAATTGTGAGCGGGGCTTTTTTACTCTCACCGCTTGGTATTCCACCTTTTATCAGGGGGATTCCAAGAGTTCTGCTTGCCGGTGCAGGTGGATTTTTTGCAGGAGCGGTTGCTGAAAAGGTTATTGAGAACATTGGTCTGATATTGCCACCTCACCCTGAAGAGGATTAGCCATACCCACCGGAGAGCATCACTGCTCCCGCATCATCAGACGTATATTCCTGACTTGATTTATTGTCGGTTGAAACACGCGTTCAGGTGACTTGAAGCCGGGAAACGGAATTTTCAGGGTGTTATCTTGTGATTGTCTCTTTTTGTGTGGTTGCTATTTCCATTGCAGTCAGGTCACCTGCCCAATAAAAAATTGAAAGGCAATGACGCGAGTTTGCCGATCATGTCGGGCGGCGTCATGCGGTTGATGCATGCCCCATGTGTATTGTTTGCAAGAATTCTTTTTGCAAGGTCTTCCGTTGCTTCCCGAACATTTTCGCCAAGCAGTGAAAGAAAGAGCCGGCCAGCATCGGTTTGCTGTGCGGTTTCAGCTTGCAGCGCCGTACGTATGATTCCCGGTATGATTGTGCCAACCTTGATCTTAAGCGACCTGGTCTCTTCAATAAGGGATTTCGAGAAATAGTGTACAGCCGCCTTTGTCGTTCCAAAAATACCCATTCCGTGAATTATTCCCCCGTCGGCCCCCTGACCTTCAAGATTGTACAGGTATCCCGATCCCTGTTCGATCATTCCTCTGATGGCTACATGAGACCCATTTATGGTTCCGGCAAGATTTACATCGAGGGTATGGCCGATCTGCTTCATATCGAGTTTCCAGAACGGAAGCAACGGGTGGGCAATGCCGGCGTTGTTTATCCAGATATCTACCTGGCCGATCGATTTATGCGCATGGTTCCAAAGTTCCTGAACCTGCTTGTAGTCGGAAACATCACAGGTTTTAGCCGAGATATGTTCGGAGCCATGCTGCTCGATCAGTTCATTCAGGGCTTTGTCAAGGTTACTGCTGTTGCTGCTGCTGATCATGACACGGCAGCCTTTTGAGAGAAATGCATGCGCAAGGCCCAAGCCAATTCCTCTACTACTTCCCGTGATGACGATGTTTTTCATGTTAATAGCAGTTTGTTCGGTTAAATTCAGGACTCGATTATTCTTTCTATCAATGAAAGATCATATTGAGAAAGAAGGTCATAGATATGGGTCGGCACAATGCCTATATCATCCGGACGGTACATTTTAAGGAAATAGAAGTTCCTTATAGCATGAATATCTATTGAGTATTTTGCAAATTCAGTTCCTCCTGGACCGGATTTCGCTTTTTTATGGCTCAGATAGATGCCAAGCCATTTAGGCATCGCTTTCCGGTCATCAAGCTTCTCCGGTTGAAGAATCGGCATGAGAGTTGGCTGAAGTGCTGCTTGTACCGCACTATGACTATCGCCAAAAAAAACTTCAGGTGACGTTTCTATTTCATCATTGATAAGATCCAGCAGCTTTTTTCCTCTTTCAGTTCTGACAATAATCCATTGTGTTTTTCTGTTTTTGCTGTAGGGGGCGCCTAAATAGCCGACAGTGATATCTGAAAGGCTGTTGATGTAATCAAAGCAACTCAGGCAGGAGTTCGGAAACACTCCTACTTTCATAACTGCTGATGGCGCGGACGCTACGCGCCTCGCCATCGGCGCTGCGGATTACCATCCGCTTTCTGTCCCGGCGCTGACGCGCCAGGCCATCAAGCGGTTGCAGCGGACAACCGCCCCCGCGAGCGAGCTCGCGTGTTCGTCTGCCGCTGATCCGCAGCGCCGATGGAAGGCAGAAAAAAGGGATTTTTTCGACTTTTCCGGCTTTGTGCAGAATATGTACCCTGTAGTCCTGCATGAATTCGAAATTGATAACCGTTTCCGGTTTTTTGCTGATATTCCGGAAAACCCATTGAAGGTGGGATGGTTCCAGATTATCTGTGCAAGGAATGCCTACGATATACAGGTCCAAATCGGCAAAATAGGGGCTTTTTCTTGTAAAATCCCTTACCATATGTACATGGCAGGCAGCGCCGACAATCAGGAGTCTTGTCGTTTTTTCCCGATAAGCCGTATGCAATGCCTGAAGCACCGGAGAAAGTACGGGTTTGTTGCCGCGTGCCTCATGAATATCCTGAGCGGTTTTAGCAAGCACTGCTTTTGGTTTCAGAGGCTCTCCATGAAGCGTAAGCACCGCATCCACAAGGTTTGTTTGCAGAGCCATAGTGGATATTCGGGTAATGATTCCGCTCCATTGCGCTCCATTGACAGGTTTTTTCAATGTTGCGTTGAATCGTTTGAGGCTGATACCGAAACGCAGTTCGTCGCTGTCATCCGGGTTCCTTACTCTTCCGAAAATCCTTTGTTCATGATTTTCTACCCACCCACAACGAAAAACACAGCTTTCCAGGCTCTCCTTCACCGGCCAGGCATTGCCCATGCATAGACCGCATTTGCTGCACAATGGCTCGTCGAAGCGAGGTGTCTGTATTTTTGATGGTTTAGTCATGGGAAGAGGTGAGGTTTTCAACGAAACAACAGAACGTTGCATCAAAATAGGTATTTTGTTTCGAGTGATCAAGAGGCATGAGTTAAGCCCTTATTGTATGGGAGGCTCTGCTACATGATGCTTATGTTGAGAATCAGACAGTGGGAAGACAAACTCTGTCTTGCCATTTTCCCTTTCTATTTCTTCCCCCCTTCGGCGGCAATTTCAGGCATAGAGCAGCAGATATCCGACTGAACCTGACAGAGCATGCTTTCGGTTGCCTGCTGCATGATTTTTGACATAATCATATCGCTCATGAATTTCAGTGCCGGTTCCGGCATGAGATTGAGCGGGAATGACAGTTTGAAATCCAGCGATATATTTGTTTCGAAATGCACGGCTGTCCGGTTGTCGGTCTGGTGAAGAAGGAAGATTTCTGAAAAAGTCTTGCCGATGAAGGTATGGTCGTTGCTGAAAAGCAGTTCCGGGGCCGACTCGACGGTTTCCCAGATTATTTTTTTTCCAGGAGTCTCTGTATCGATGGGAGCCCGGCTTTCACCGGCGTAGCGCTTGAAAACAGCACTGTCTGTCGGGATATGCTCTTCGGTCTGCCTGACAAAAAAGATGGCTACGATCGGGTTGTTTCGAGGATCGTCGACCTCGAAGGTCCATTGAAAAACGTCGAGATCCTCTATGTAGCGGACATATCTGCAGTAAGGATTGCATTTCAGGATTTTCTCGTGATTGGAGAAATATACAGTCGATTCCTGAAGGCATGACTCAAGAACCACTAATGCTTTGCTTTTTCCTACAACTTCCATGATTACACAAAAACGTTTCCTTCTCCTCGATGTTGTTTCATGCTCTTGTTTTTCTCAGGTCAGGCGCTGGAATTCGTTTTTTTTCGCGGGAACCCGATTCAGCTCAGGATGAATGGGCATCTGCTGCCTGAGTGTTCCTGATAAACAGGTTTACTCGCCCAACAGTTCCTTACCTGAAGATTCCAGTATGACCTTAGAATGTAACCGTTCTTGCCACTCTTGCAAAAAACTATTAACCTGACTTCACCGACCCTTTTCATTATATTTTCAGAAAGCATTAACTTTCCCCCGATGTGAGCTTGAAAAACCAGTAAAACAATGTATGGCCATGCATGATGAGTTGCCGTTCAGGATTATTTTTGCCGGGATCTACGTCGCTGGTTTCCTGATGAGAGGCTTGTTTGTACAGCGTTTGAAACCGCAAGGGGAGCCGATAATGCCTGAAACGGGAGATCCAGGCGAAATCAGCCGTTTCAGGGTTGTTTTCCAGAAGGTAATGTTTTTTTTATGGATAGCTATCGTGGCGAGTTACACATGGTATCCTCCATGGGTTGAGGCTTTGCATTTTACGTTTCCCATATGGTCCCGTTACGGGGGGGGGGATTAGGGACGTAGGGGATTAGGGGATTAGGGGACGTAAGTGACAGAGGTAATTAATAATTAATAATATCTGATTCTGTTTGACAATACAGAATCAGATATTGGTTGTGAGCCCCATAATCAAGAGTTGGCTATGTTAGAAAGAGCGAGACTGGATGCACCGGGAGCGTTGCATCATGTGATGGTTCATGTTGATAACAGAACGGATAATGGGGGCCTTTCTGTTAATGGTTACATGCATGTTCGGCTTTACGCATCTGTTTTGCAAAGGCCTTGACGTGTTCATCCCATGCGAATAGTAAGTCAGGGTCGAAGTCTGCTCCGTTTGGCCATACGATTGTTCCTGCTTCAGCATCAACAGTCACCTGTCTGAAAAAATCATGATCGCGAAGGGGTTCATAAAGTTCACCATACAAAACGGGTTCCAGATTGATTTCCCTCACTGTATCGTTATCGAAATGTAGACGTAATGAATAGTGGTCAAGAATATCGACAGTAATAACCCTTATAAATGTATGTTTCATAATGCTTTATTGTTTCAAATTAACGGAGCGGGTCAATTTTAACAGGGGCCTTGCCATCCTGTAACAAATCCCAGTCGGTCATAAGTTCTAACTGATGAATCTCTGCCCATGCAATGACAAGTCGACGCTGCCTTTCAGGTAATACGCCTTCTATAATTGCAACAGGATCAATTGAGAAAACCGCCTGTGATTCCTGGTAATAAGCATGGAAGTGAGGTGTATGATGAGGCGCATCCAACTCTGCATACATTCTTATCAGGATTCCAAAAAATCGTGAGAGTTCAGGCATTATTTTATAAAATTACTTTAAAATCCCTAAAGTCGGGCATTTTGACCAAGCGGCGATTATATCACGTCAAAATTTAACCAATTAACAGGTTGAGGCCAAACCGTCATTTGCTGAGGGCTTTAGGGGGGCTTTAGGGGACGTAAGTGACAAAGGTAATTAATAATATCTGATTCTGTTTGACAATCAGAATCAGATATAGATATTGGTTGTGAGCCCCATAATCAAGAGTTGGCTAGGAGGAACTTGGGGACGTGGTGTTGTAAGTGAAATAACTCTGTGTGCCGGATGGAGCAGAGGGTAGTTCGAGTACATCAGGGCCGAACTCTTCACTGGATTGAAACTCAAGATCCCTCCCTTCGGTTCGGGATGAGAATGGGGGAGTTTGATGGTGGTTCTACGGTGAGGATCAGGCAGGATATATGTTTTTGATTTCCTCTTTGTCAATATCAACAGGCAGTCCTACACGCATGAAATAACGCGCAAAAGCCTGGGATAAATGTTCTCGATATGGAGGGAGAAGTCGTAGTCTGTGAGCTTGCGTGATGGTGAACGCCTTTAAATATTCTTTTGGAAGGGTGTATATACGGTGGAAGTCTACCACAGAATAATCCAATTCAATTTCATTGGAGGTATAACGGTTTAACAGGTGATATGCCGGTTCTTTGCCTTGCCGAAGACTTTCTTTCCCGTTCTTGCTTTTGAAGTATTCACTGGTTTTCATGATTACCGTCAAAGGCCAGTATGCACAGAGAACCACAGTATCCAATTTCTCATTGACAAGATCGCAGGCTTGAGAGAGGACAACTAAATTCCCCTGCTTTATATTGATAGGCTCTGGAACAGCCACGATGTTATCAAGAATTGCCTGATACATCGAAGCGTTTGGAAATGGGATTGGACACTGTGTCAGCAGGTCTCCTTGGGTAAGATCACTTGAGCAGGATATTTCTGAATACCATGCAAAGTTACTCATATGAATCCGTTTTTATCTTCGACAGACTCAAATTGAATCGTTTGTGACATCTGAATATTTACCGACATTTTTTTGAGAATCGGGAGGCTGAGTTCCGACTCAACAGACTGCTTTGGCTTATCAGGTGAGTTGGAATTTAAGCTGCGCATAATCTTTTTTGAGCCCAAACACCCTTTTTGGCCTGAATTTTTTCCTTTGGTTTTCTGCACGACGCCAACTCGACCAATCGACTTTTTGTTTCCCGGACAGCGTTCTTCCCCTAAGATGGTCAAGGTTTTTTCCCGGGTTGTTTTTTTGATGCTTTGCATAGCTCTTTTTACGGATAATCCTTCGCTGTGATTGCCTGAACTTGCCGGGCAATATTGATGTGAGTTGGTGTAGCACTAAAGTAATCAATATTCATTTTGCTCAAAAGTTCTTTTTTCCAAGGATCGATACGTCAGATCTCTCCAGAAGGCAGGGATGACAATAGCAGGGAGTTTGATGGAGGCGGAACACCTTGATGGCAGAGCAATTATCGGGAGCGGTTTGCAGTGGCAAAAATCATTTGTGGTTCGAAGGATTTCAGCAGCACAATTCTTATTATGTCGCAAAAGTTTTTGCTGTTAAATCCTGAAACTGGAGCATCATGAGCGACTTGCTGTAATCGGAAAACAAGAATAAGCTATCACGATCTGAACTTCGAGTTCATTTGAATTATTCGGTGTTGGATGAGTAAAAATGCGGGCTTATATTTTACCGTAAACCTTATATGACCTGAATAATTCATGAGCAACGGGCGCAGGAGATTTTCGAAGTAAAAGTCCGATAGC
>NZ_MPJE01000087.1:0-6941 GCF_001975465.1 Chlorobium sp. KB01 | reverse complement strand
CTGACCGGAAGCAGTTATGCGGTTTCAAGCGGTACGATCAGTGCAAAGCTTGGCGGTGCGGGCATAGCGCTGACCAAATCGGGAGCCGGAACAGTAACACTCTCCGGAGTGAATACCTACACCGGAGCAACAACAATCAGTAACGGGACCTTAACGCTTGATGCAACAGGATCGATAGCTGCAAGTTCGGGAGTAGCAAATGCCGGATCGTTTACGATCGGAGGAAACAAGGTTATTGATTCACTGACAGGCGCAGGCTCGACCGCACTCGGCTCCTATATACTGACCATAGGAGACTCAGACAACACTTCCGGAACATACAGCGGCGTGCTGTCAGGAACAGGGGGAGGTATTACTAAGGCGGGCTCTGGCACACTGACCCTATCAGGGGCAAATGATTTTACGGGAGCAGTTACGATTAGTGCTGGAGTGCTGAGAGCGGTAAACAGCTCTGCACTTGGTTCCACAACTGGCGGAGTAACGGTTGAGAGCGGAGCTGCACTTGAACTATCGGGTAGTATCACGATAGGAGCAGAAACTTTGCGCTTGTCGGGTGCAGGTATCAGTTCAGGCGGTGTACTTCGCAATGCAGGTGGTACTAACAGCTATACAGGAGCGGTTACTCTTGCTGAAGATGCCCGTATCACTGCAGACAGTGGTACAGCACTTACTCTGAGTGGCACTATCAATGGCGGATTTGCACTCGGTATCAGCGGATCCGGAAGTGTCACCCTTGGCGGTACGATTGGAAACTCCACGCCATTGGCATCGTTCACCGGTGACGCAGCTACATCGCTCTTTATAAACGGAGGTTCGGTAAAAACCACAGGAGTTCACTCCTACAGCGGATCTACGACTTTCGGTGCAGGAGCAGGCACAACCCTGACCACCACGAACAGCAGCATCAGTGGCAGCGGAGTGGTTACAGCCACAGCCGGAGCCGTGACGTTTGTCGCCGGGAGTGGAAATGTAACCTTCAATAATACGTCGAATAACTTTTCATCGGTCGCTGTGACAAGTGCCGGAGCTGTTTCGCTCATTGATACCAATGCACTTACTGTTTCCGGCATTGCTGCATCAGGAACGGTTGATGTTGCGACCCTGAGCGGAGACCTGACGGTTTCGGGCAATCTCTCCACGACAGATGGCTCGGCAACAGCAATCAGGGTGAACGCCGGGAAATCGGCGGCGGCAGGGACCTCAACGGGAGGCAACATCATTGTTTCCGGCACTCCGGTGATAACATTAGGAACGGGCGGCATTGCATCCTTCTATACCGGAAGCATCTCCGGAAGTACCGGTTTGAGTGCATTCATCGGAACGGGAACAGGGCGTTTCCGCTACAACAGCGATGAATCGGCATCGAATTATACGACTGTTCTCGCTGCGGGCAAGAACGCCATCTACCGCGAACAGCCGACAGTCAACGTTACGGCTGCAAATGAAACGATTACCTACGGTACGGCACCAACTCTCGACTACACCATCACTGGAGAACAAAACAGTGATACCAAAGCACAGGCGTTATCAGGCGGACTAAGTGTATCCGGTTCCACCTCTTCATCCGGTAAATATACAGCAGGCAACCATACAATTGGTTCATCCGGATTGACAAGTCTGCTTGGATACGGGATTACCTATGTCTCAAATACGCTTACGGTCAATCAGAAGTCGCTCCAGGTAACGGCGATCGGCGACGGAAGTTCGACCTACGGAAATTCGCTTGTGTATGGTGCTGTGACGGATAACAGGATCACCGGTGATGTGGTTGATGTGACGCGCACATTGGTAAATGCATCGTTGAGTACAAGCGGTAATACAAAAGTCGGCAGTTACAAGCAGAAAGCAAGCGGTATAACAGGGACAGATTCTGCGAACTACAGTTGGGGTGGTGACTTCACGACAGCCACGGAAAACTATGCGATAAGCCGCGCGAATCTGACGGTGAGCGGCCTGTCGGCATCGAACAAGGTCTATGATGCAACGACCACGGCAACACTGACGGGCACAGCGAGGGTGACACCGCTTGGCAGCGATGTGGTGACGGTGGGCGGTACTCCGGCAGGAACCTTTGCAGACAAGAACGTCGGAGCCGGAAAGGTAGTGACGGTGACAGGCAGCACCATAAGCGGAACGGATGCAGCAAACTACACCCTCCTGCAGCAGAGCGCTTTGAGTGCCGAAATCAGCCGCGCAAATCTGACGGTGAGCGGCCTGTCGGCATCGAACAAGGTTTATGATGCAACGACCACGGCAACACTGACGGGCACAGCGAAGGTAACTCCGCTTGGCAGCGATGTGGTGACGCTTGGCGGCACGCCCGCAGGTACCTTTGCAGACAGGAATGTTGGCACAGGAAAGAGTGTGACGGTGACAGGCAGCACCATAAGCGGAGCGGATGCAGCAAACTACAACCTGCAGCAGCAGAGTGGTCTGACGGCTGATATCAGTGAAGCACCCGTAACGGAAACAGAAAGTAAAACCACACCAGAGACAGTTCTGCCGATTATTACGGCAACGCCCGCTTCGCCCGCAGGCACAACCGTGTCAAGCCTGATGCCCGCAAATCCAATAACTACGACGGCTCCGGCTTCAAGTGCATCAATAACGGTTGCGCCCTTAACCGTTACCAATACACAGGCAGTCGCTCCGGTCGGCAGCTCAATCGAGTTTGCCCCGGTTATGAACCTCGATAACCTCTCTGATATGAAGAGTGGTGATGTCAGCAGCACCGTAGCGATGACAACAGGAGGGGGCATGACTTCGGATATCAGCCAGGCAAGTCTTTCTGTTACCGGATCATCTCCCGGAAGTGAGACGCAGAAACCGTTTAACGGAGTGATCAATGTTTTTCTTGGCGGAAAGCTGGTTCGTCAAACAGCAAATGCGGTCATTCCTCTTCCGGATGAGGTTAAAACCGGACTTACACAGGGTGTTGGCGGTGAGCGGGTTACCTTGCTCAACGGTTCCCCGCTGCCTTCATGGTTACGCTATGATTCCGGAACCCGCACCTTTAAGATCATGAATGCTCCGAATGAATCTTTCCATATCAAGGTTCGGGTACAGGATCAAAATCGCAGCTGGGTTGTGGATATTACCAGTAATAAATCTACAGGGTGAACTATTGTTCGCCTGTGGTTAACTATATAGTTTAGAGATGAAAAAGGTGATTTATGTGACTGGCGGCGCGAGGAGTGGCAAAAGTTCGTTTGCTCTTAAACTGGCAGCTGCTTACCGGAATCGGGTATTTGTTGCTACGGCTGAGCCGTTTGATGAAGAGATGCAGCTTAGAATTGGCAAGCATAAGGCGGAGCGGCACAACAGATTTGTGACGATAGAGGAGCCGCTTTTTCCTCAGCGTGCTTTCGGGAATCTGTCAGCAGGTACCGATCTGGTTCTGCTTGATTGTCTGACGGTGTGGACGGCCAATCTTATGCATCATCTTGTCGATCAACATGCGATTGATGAGCAGATCGCGCTTTTTTTTGATGTACTCAGCAAGCCACCCTGCGATATCATTCTTGTTTCCAATGAGGTCGGTATGGGTATTGTACCCGATAATGCCATGTCCCGACAGTTTCGGGATATAGCCGGGATCATAAACCAGAAGGCCGCCAACATTGCCTCCGAGGCCTGGCTGCTCTGCAGCGGTCTCTCTCTTCGGTTGAAGTAGCCACTTCACTTTCAAGCTGCATAGTTTAATAATTGACAGCTTTTTATCCGTTTCACGTGACTGATTAACCGGAAAGGTGCTGTTTAAGCATATCCGGATCTTGTTGATCAGTATATGAGACAATAGTGAGACGAAAATGAGACCTCTCGTTCCCTCTCTTTACTCATTACTCTCAGTCGGTAACCTGTCGGAGAAATATCCTGTTTACGATGTGTGATAAAAACATGTAAACGCATGATATTTATAAATATAAGGTTATTATTCCTGTCGTTATCTCCCCGCTGTACAACTGTTTTCACTACAAAAAAACCTGCTGAATAATATTTCCCCTCACCTTTTTCCTGATTCTTCAGGTGCTGTAAACCGTATCACTATCGGCTCATCTTCATATTTATTGTCTCGTTTTGGGTCGGTTATGGTGTTTCATTGAGTATGAAGAGATCCGGTTATACGGGGCTCTTTGTGTAACTATTTTAAAAATAGTGAGATATGAATTACTGTTCTCGTTGAATGATTACGTGTGGCGTGATATTTGCTGGTTTTTATAATGATCTCGATTGCCATGGTCGCACTTTATACGATAAAGTGTTGTTACAATTAATGGATCACGGGTAGAGTGTTGTTTTATTCATGCAAGCCGATAACGACCGCACGTGAACAGGATTTTCAACATCATCTGGTCGAAATCGAAGGAGCGGTGGATAGTCGTTTCCGAGAAGGTCAAGACCAATGGGGGGGTACCAAAATCAAGGCTGAGAAGCCTTGCGGTTCTCCTCACCCTGTTTGCATCTGGCCAGATGGCCTACGGAGTTGATCCTCAAGAGCTTCCGTCAGGCGGAGTGATCACCGCCGGAGGCGGAAGCATCAGCACCAGCGGGACACAGTTGACCGTAAACCAGTCAACACCGCAGATGATTGCCAACTGGCAGAGCTTCAACATCGGAGCCGATGCCGGAGTCCACTTCAACCAGCCCAACAGCTCCTCTGCCGCTCTCAACCGTATCAATGGCCAGAACCCGACCGAGATCATGGGTTCTCTCTCGGCCAACGGTCGGGTTTTTCTGCTCAACCCCTCGGGCATCATCTTCGGCAGCACAGCGCGTGTAAATGTCGGTGGTCTGGTAGCTTCATCGCTCAACATGCTCGACAGCGATTTTCTTGCCGGACGATACAGATTCAGCAACAGCGGCAAAGCCGGTTCGGTTCTTAATCAGGGAGCACTTTCGGCGATGCCGGGTGGTGTGGTGGCGTTGATAGCCCCCAAAGTAACCAACGAGGGCACTATTACAGTCCCAGGCGGAAGCGTTGCGCTGGCCGCTGGCAATCAGGTTTCCCTTGATTTCCGTGGAGACGGGCTCATCACCCTTACGGTGGATCAGGGAGCAGTTGATGCCCTGGCCGAAAACAAAGGACTTGTCAAAGCTGATGGCGGTCGAGTAATCATGACGGCAAAAGCGGCCGACGCCCTGGTTCAGTCGGCGGTGAACAACAGCGGTATCATTGAGACCCGAAGCCTGCAGGCGAGAGGGGGGAGGATTATCCTTGACGCCGAGGGCGGCATGACGACGGTCGCAGGCAAAGTGGATGCATCCTCACCGGACGGAAAGGGCGGGAGTGTGGTTGCAACAGGAGATCGTGTTCAGATAAAGGACGGAGCCCACCTGACCGCGTCTGGCGCAACCGGCGGAGGTGAGGTACTGGTTGGCGGAAGCTGGCAGAACAGCGACAGTTCGGTTCGTCAGGCGACCGGTACCATCATTGAGCAGGGAGCCCTGCTTGAAGCGAGTGCCATCGATACCGGTAATGGGGGTACGGTTGTGGCCTGGAGTGACGTGACCAACCCGAACTCCGTCACCCGTGCTTACGGCACCTTTGAAGCGAAGGGCGGAGCCAGCAGTGGTGACGGTGGAAGAATCGAGACCTCCGGTCACTGGCTTGATACCGCAGGTTCAAGGGGCGGAGCATCCTCGATCAACGGCAACGCTGGACTCTGGCTCTTCGATCCGTATAACGTAACCATTACAACTGCAAGTGCGAACGGCACATGGGGCGGCGCAGATCCTGATATCTGGACACCGGGAGCAACCGGTTCCACCATTCTCAATACCGACATAACCGCCCGTCTTGATGCGGGTACCAATGTTACGGTGACCACAACGGGTGGTGGTGCTGAAGCCGGAAATATCACGGTCAGCAGCGCTATCTTGACGGGTACGGCAGCAGGAACACGTACGCTGACGCTGACGGCAGACGGGAGTATAGCGATAAATGCAGCCATCGGTAATACCACCGGTACGCTGAATCTGACGATGAACGCTAACGGCGGTTCGATTAGCGGCACCGGAGCGGTCAGCGGTACGGGCACCACCACCTTCAATGTCGGAAGCGGCAACGGCACATACAGCGGCATCATCAGCAAGACCACTCTTGTCAAATCGGGCGCCGGAACGCTGACACTGGGGGCAGTTAATACCTACACCGGAGCGACAACGATCAGCGGCGGTACACTTGCGCTTGATGCGACAGGAACCATAGCGTTGAGTTCCGGCGTTTCGAATGAGGGTGTGTTCACGATAGCCGCAGCCAAGACGATCGATTCGATCACGGGATCGGGAAGCACATCTATCGGTGGAGCCTTTGCCCTGACCATTGGTGACGTGAGCAACACCTCTTCAACCTATGCCGGAGCTATTTCCGGAACGGGAGGTATTCTCACCAAAGCCGGCACCGGTACACTGACGCTCTCGGGGGCAAACTCCTACACCGGTGCGACCAATATCGGAGCTGGTGTGCTCAGGGCGGCACACAATACAGCCTTGGGCACGACTGCCGGAGGTACGACGGTCTCCACCGGGGCCGCTCTCGAGCTTGCTGGCGGTATTACGATTGCGGCAGAAGCGCTCAGTCTCACCGGCACAGGCGTTGCAACAGGCGGCGCGCTCCGTAACATCAGTGGCGATAACAGCTATACCGGTGCGATCACGCTTGCTGGAAATACCCAGATAAGTTCCGACAGCGGGACGCTTACCCTTGATGTGGCTTCAGGTAATGGAATCACGGGAACAAACAGAACCCTGACAGTAGGCGCAGGTTCTGGCAATGTAACGATAGCCGACCCGATCGTTACCGGTACCGGGACCGTTACAAAAACAGGAACCGGTACCCTGACCCTCTCTGGAGCGAACACCTATACGGGAGTGACTACCGTCAGCGCCGGAACCCTGAAGCTTGGAGCTGCGGGCGGAGCAACGAACACCCCGCTTGGTAC
>NZ_MPJE01000086.1:0-6271 GCF_001975465.1 Chlorobium sp. KB01 | reverse complement strand
GCAATTGCGGTATTTTATGCCACCTTTTTTTATTGCCTTCGTGAATAATTCAGGGTAAATTGTATGGTTTTCTGAGACATGAAGTGAGACTATGAGACGGAAGATGGTATCCCGGGCCGATATTTTTGTAAACTTTTTTACTGCTCGCTGTGGTTATGGATAGTGTGATCTATTTTGAACACTTTAAACAGATATATATCATGGCAGAGCAGTCACAATCACCGGATATCGTTAAAAATGTGGTAGGCGTTCTTTTGTTTGTACCCTCAATCGGCATACCCGTTTTTTTTGCGAGTGTCGGTATCAGGATCGCAGGTTTTCTTATTAACACAGTCGGGTCTGTAGCGGGTTCAGTAGCAAGTCAGGTTTCAAACGCTCTCGGATCCGTATTTTGTTCAGGACAAACCTGTAAATAAGCTCCCTGCAGAGCAGGAAGATCACTTGTCGTGAAATGGTGAAAAGGGTGGATGGCGCCCCCTTTTTACCGTTTACTTTTTCGTGCTTATATTCAAAGGAAGAGCATGGATGGAGGGGGTGGACAATAAAGGACTCGAACCTTTGACCTCTCGCGTGTGAGGCGAACGCTCTAACCAACTGAGCTAATTGTCCGGTGCATACAGTAAGAGTATAGGATATGAGGGCCGTTTTTGCAACGTAACGGTTAATTTTTCGCCTCCATGAGGCGAGGTTACGTCATTAAGCTATATTGCATACAGAAAACTATTTCTGCTGAAGCTGACTGTGCCCGGCAGTAACCCGTTCAACTATCACTATCATGGGCTTTAATATTGAGGAGATTCAGGATGCTCTTTTGCAGAGCAAGACACTCAAAGTGGCGGTTCCAACAGTTCTTCTGGCTCCGATTGCGATGCCTTTTGTTCATGCACTTGCAGGCCTGGCTGTTGCAGGCCTTACGGTAGCTGCCGCCGGATCGCTTATCGGAAAAGCTTCAGGAGCACTTTCTGATATGATCCCTCTCGCCGAAAAACAGGATGATGCTGAGGATTATTGAATCCTGAATCCGATCCTCTCTTTCTGAATAGTAACCGCCCCCTTGCCCAAAGGGGTAAGCCCTCTTTTCCCTGACTCAGGCCATATGCCGGTATCAGGCAGGGACTTTTTAACCTTGGTAAACAGACAAGCGTGCACGATGAATTGATCGCGTGCTCAAGGAAACCTTCAGCAGCACCTGCGGGTTCTATTGATGTTGTCTTGATTTTACGGTTAAAAAATAGGCGGTGAACCATGTTTTTCAGCGACCATAAACCTTTGTATCACGGTATGCAGGCAGTTTTTTTGCTTTGCATACAACTCCTGCTCCTCTGCGGGTGTGGAGGTGACAGGCTGTCGCAGGCAATTGAGAAGCCGCGTTTTACTATTCAAAAGGAGAGTGGTATGAGTTTTAACAAGTTGACTCCGGAAGAGGAGCGGGTAATTGTGCATAAAGGAACAGAGGCCCCTTTCAGCGGGAAATATTACCAGAACAGGGAGAAGGGGAGCTATCTCTGCCGGCGGTGTGACGCTCCGCTGTTTTATTCGAACCACAAGTTTGATTCAGGGTGCGGCTGGCCGAGTTTTGATGATGCCATTGCAGGGGCAGTAAAAGAGGTTCCGGATGCTGACGGCCGGCGAACCGAGATAGTTTGCGCCAAATGCGGGGCCCATCTCGGTCATGTTTTTCTGCATGAGGGGCTTACTCCGAAAAATGTGCGACACTGTGTCAACTCGGTCTCCCTGCAATTTCAGCCGGAAGCTGCGCTTCAATCAAAAACAGAGAAGGCAATTTTTGCCGGAGGGTGTTTCTGGGGCGTCGAGTATCACTTCGGCAAGGTCAAGGGGGTACTTTCAGCCAAATCGGGTTACATTGGCGGTTTGACCGATCACCCGACCTACAAGGAGGTGTGCAGCGGAAAAACAGGGCATGCCGAGGCGGTTGAGATTGAGTTTGATCCTGCCCTGGTCAGTTATGAGACCCTGGCAAAACTCTTTTTCGAGATTCACGATCCCGGTCAGGTGAACCGGCAGGGGCCGGATATCGGCTCGCAGTACCGCTCTGCGGTTTTTTATGCTGATGAGGAGCAGAAGCGTGTTGCAGAGAAGCTGATTGCCGAGTTGAAGACCAAAGGGTACCGTGTTGTGACCAGTGTTGAAAAGGCCGGAACCTTCTGGGAAGCCGAAGGGTACCATCAGGACTATTATGAAAAAAATGGACATCAGCCCTACTGTCATGTCTATCAGAAGCGCTTTTAGTGCTCCGCTATAAATCTGTTACGCGGTTTGATTGCTTCGTTGGGCGGTGCTCGAAATCCTCATGTACTCTGTGTACATTCCGGTTTCTGCGCTCCGTCCGCCTCGCCTTCAAACCGCTCACGACGATTTATAGGGGAGCGTGCTCGGTTTTTTGGAGGAAATGGACAGTGAGGAGGAGTGGTTTCAACCCGCCTGCGATGATTTATAGCGGAGCCTGTTCGGTATGTCCGGGTGCTTGAGAGATTTACGGGGAATTTTTGTAATTTTGCGCAGGCTTTTCTAACAAGGGGTTTGCTATGAAGAATTTTCTGATGGTTACAGCCGGAAGAGTTCATACCCGCCAGATGGAAGATGTGCATTGATTACCGGAAATGATCTTGTTGGTGTGTGGCGGGAGTACAAGAAATTCGATACCGGTCAACCGGCAAAGGATATCAATGCCGGTGATTTCCGGGGTTATGTTGCGGGGGTCTGTGATGTCTGTAATCGATGGCTTTTTACGACTCCGGACGGTGCAACCCAGGGTCAGGTCTGTGCAACAGTGGGGAAGTGGCTTGAAGAGCATCCTCATCGCTGGACGGAACCGGCCATGTCGCTGGTGATCGAGGCCCTTCAGGATGCTTTTCCGTTTCGACGTGAAAAAAAGAGGCGCAAGCGGTTCCTGCTGTTCTGGGTTACCCGCCCGGACGCGCCTTGACTGTTTCCCCTTATATTGTAATACTGGCGGTGTGGTGCCTGCTGACAGGCAGGAGTTGATTTCAGCGCAGCAGCAGCCTGACGGCATCCTCAACGGTGTCGCATACCGTGTAGTAGGCTTCATACTCTGCTTTGATCATCTGCTCCTCTGCTATCCGGTTGAAAAAGAGGAGCAGCGGATCCCAGAATCCATTGATATTGAGAAGGATGACTTGTTTGTTGTGGTGGCCGAGATGTTTCCAGGTGATCACCTCCATCAGTTCATCAATGGTGCCGAAACCGCCCGGCAGTACAAGGTAGGCATCCCCCCATTCAGCAAGTTTCATCTTCCGTTCGTGCATGGTTTCAACGACATACAGTTCACTCAGGCCGTAGTGGGCAACCTCTCGCTCTTCCAGAAACCGGGGTATGATCCCCTTGACGTTTCCACCGTGCTGCAGAACGGCGTCAGCAACAGCGCCCATCAATCCGACCCGTCCGCCTCCGAAGACCAGACCGATTCCGTTTTGTGCCAGTTGTCGGCCAAGAGCTTCAGCGGCAGTGAAATACTCTCGCGGTGCCTGATGGCTTGAACTGCAGTAGACGGTTACGGATGAGATCATGGGGGCTAATAGTTAAGGGTGGTGCTGTCATCCGCACGCCGGTAGACATAGGTTTTCGGATCCTCTATTTTTTTGACCGAATGGCTCGCTGAAGCTCTCTCCCAGAGATCGGTATCTTCGGCGTAATCAAGCGGCCTGAAGCCTCTCAGCGCTGAAAAGAGCTCTTTTTTGCCGAAAAAAGTGCCGCCAAGTGTACACTCCCTTATGTTGATCAGTTTATCGGGATTTTTGCAGTCCCGGACCATGATGGTGTCGTCACAGAGATAGCCACCGGTGATCAGGTCAATTTCCGGCAGACGGGAGATGATCTCCATTCTTGATTCAAGATGGGCAGGGAGGTAGTGATCGTCACTGTCAAGAAAGGTGATATAGCGGCCGAATGATGCCTGGATTCCGGCATTGCGTGAGAGTGCGGCTTTGCGGTTACTGTGTTTCAGATAGCGGATATTGGCATAGTTCCGGATAAACGGGTCGAGCGTTTCACAGGTGTTGTCTGAACTGCCGTCATCAACAATGATGAGCTCCCACTCTTTGTATGACTGTGCAAGGACACTCTCTACGGCAGTTTCGAGGTGACGGGCCCGGTTAAAGGTTGCCATGATGACCGAAATTTCAGGTGTGAAGCTGAATCTCATGGTTTTGCAGCTTTTATGGCAAAGGCACAGACAAGCATGCCGGCAACAAGGAAGTTCTGCGCTATGGCGTTATAGCGCACATCCATGGTGGCGGGTGAGCGGACAAGGCTGAACTGCAAAAAAAACTGGGGAATAACGAGGAGGGCAACGATGAGTGCATAGCCGTTCTGACCGACAAGCAGCATATAGAGAGCGGCAAGAAGCTGCCCGAGATTGATCAGGATTGCGGCAATGAGAGCCGCCCGGGTTTCGCCGAATACAACCGGAAGGGTTCTGATGCCGACCTGCCGGTCACCTTCAATGGACTTGAAGTCGTTGATGGTCATGGTGCCGGTGCTTGAGAGCGTAAAGAGCGCAGCCACGATAAGGGAAGGCTGAAGCGATGTGAGGGTCAGGTTCGGGTTATAGGCGATCTCTCCGGCTATCCAGGGAATGATCAGGTAGGATATTGCGACAATGGAGTTTCCAGCCCAGAGTCGTTTTTTCAGCTTGATGGGATTGGCGCTGTAGAGGTGGGCATTGATGATGCCGATCACAACATAAAAACCGATCAGGGGATGGATCAGATATCCCGTGATGACGGAAAGTACTGACCATACCGCTATCAGGATGGTGGCGTTTTTGAGCGAGATGGCCCCACCGGGAATGGGGCGGTTGGGCTCGTTGATCTCGTCAAGATCGCGGTCAAAATAGTCGTTGAGCATCTGGCAGGTTCCGCTTGCGAGGGGTCCGGTAAGCAGCATGCCGAGCAGAAATTTTATTCCCGTAATATCATGCCATCCAAAAAAGCCGCTTGAAACAGCTCCGCACAGAAAGCTCCACATAACCGGAATCCAGGTGACCGGCTTGAGGAATCGTATGAAAAGAGCAAGTTTTGAAAGGGGTTCAGTCGAGCGAATGACGGGTGCTACCGACTTGCGGTTGTGGAGTGAGTTGAACAACCCTTTGTCGGGGCTTCTCTCCTCTCTGTTCTGTTTTGACCGAAACTCGCTCACCCTCTTCGCATTATGGTTAGTTGAAATCCATTCTTCGCAAAAATAACAGGTAAAACTTAAGAAGCGAAGCAGATAAGATAAATAATCAAACGAAGCGGCTGTTTCAGTCACCCTGAAAGCTGCATTGAAATCACTTCGGTTTATGAAGCAGAACCCTGTTCTTCTCTTCAGTCGTCAGGCAGAAAGATGCCACAGGCACTACAGGATTTTCCGGCAGTTGTGGTGCAAGGAGGGCGTTGGGGTACGTTTTCCTGTTTCTGTATGCATATATATACCTAACTTGATCGATTTGGAATAAAAAAAGCTCTCTTCTGAAGAGTTAAAGTGTTATCTTGTAATGGGTAACGTAGCAATTACCATTACAGAAAACACAACCCAACAGGTGGAGAGCTTCATGGCAAAAGATAACAGGATTCAGCGGAATAAGAAACAGGAAATTAGCGCAATTCTGCCGACTCATGACCAGTTGACTGGTAGAGCTGGATTGAGTGTCTTTGCCATCTATCTCCGCAACATTGCCCTGTTTCCGATTATCGAGCGCTTGTTCGGCAAGATACGCAAAAACGGCAAGGGCCTTCCCGTCACGGAGTTGTTTCTGCAGATCGTAAGCTTCTTCATGGACGGCACCAGCCGTCATCTGACCCGCTTCGACCAGCTTGCTGCCGATCAAGCCCATGCCGACCTGATTGGCGCCAGCCGACTGGCTTCGTCGCATGTCGTCAAGCGCTTCATCGGCGCCTTTTCTTTCTGCAGGATCTTCCTGTTCAGAACGTTGCTGCAGGCTCTCTTCATCTGGCGCCTGAAGCACAGCAAGCCGGAGGTCATCATGCTGGGTCTGGACACGACGGTTTTGGACAACGACGACGCTGAAAAGCGCCACGGAGTGCAACCGACGTACAAAAAGGTGAAAGGCTTCCAGCCATTGCAGTTGACCTGGGGTAGATATGTGGTGGACGCGGTATTCCGTGGCGGCAAGAAGCATTCGAACCATGGTGAAACGGTCGATCAGATGCTGCTGCATATGGTCGAAAAGATCCGGTGTGAGTACCGTGAGGATGTACCGATTATTGTGCGCATGGATGCAGGCTTTTTT
>NZ_MPJE01000085.1:0-14697 GCF_001975465.1 Chlorobium sp. KB01 | reverse complement strand
CCGTTTTTGTACTCTAACTCAAACGTTTGAATTCTCCAATTCACGCTGAACCAAAACAAGTTTATTGTTTGGAGTGTTCGCGAACAAGCAATTGACCGCAGATTGAGCCATGCGTAGTAATGCCAAGTCTATCATTTTCTTCAACAGCCTTCCCTGCAGCCATGACAAATGATGTTTGTGCGATTGCAATCAAAGTATCGGCTTCATCGGAAATTCCAGTCGTAACCGTTTCCTCTTGTGATGTATCTTTGGAGATCGAATAGATCAATCCTGAATTCGGGCTGATTACATCATTGATAACCGCTTTTAATACGGATGAGTAGTTTTTAGCAATCCAATCATAGAAAAATTGGCTCGGTACCTCAATTGTCAGTTCGTGTCCGGAGAAGCTTAATGGTTTGATCGGGGAGAACCATGTTTTGAACTCCAGTGGGTCTGTTTTTTCTTTTATGGTTACCATGCAAGTATCCCATACCTGTTGTGCTTTTGAGGTATCTTGCTTCTTTTGTGTTTGCGGATACTTGATAAACGCCTTTGAGGTAATGCTCATATTTAACTCCTGAAGGCTGGCGCAGTGTCGTAATCGTGGCTATTAATAACTTAAACCTTGTGTCTGCGATGAAATATAGCTGATTGCTGTTTCTTTGTTAATACACCGGATCGGGTAACAATATAGTGATTATTAACGAACAAAGAGCAATGGCAAAAAGTTGTTGTTCTTTCAGACGTGGTTTACACTTTTCCATGGCAGTAAATGCAGGGGGAGTGCAGAAATCTCTCTGTATCGGTTTGGGGAGCAATCAGTTAACGCGCAGGCATTGGTGTGCCTGCGCGTTTTTTTGATGGTCGGGGATCAGTAGCCGGGATTGACTTCGCTGAAAGTTTTCAGACCGAGCCCGTAGAGATGGATGAAGCCTGCGGCAGCCTTGTGGTTGAAGGTGTCGGCTTCGGTGTAGGTGGCCAGCTCTTCATTGTAGAGCGAGTATGGCGAGTTCCTGCCGAGAAGGGTGACGCCGCCCTTGTAGAGTTTCAGGCGCACAAGACCGGTTACCGGGTGCTGCGTTTCGTTGACGAAAGCATCAAGCGCCTTTCTCATCGGTGAGAACCAGGTGCCGTTGTAGATCAGGTTGGCATAGTCCTGGCTGATGTTCTTCTTGTACTGGAAGACCGATTTTTCGAGTGTCAGCCGCTCCAGTTCGCGATGGGCAAAATGGAGGATTGTGGCTGCCGGAGCTTCGTAGATCTCTCTTGATTTGATACCGACCACACGGTTCTCGATCATATCAAGCCTTCCGACACCGTTTCTTGCACCGATCTCGTTCAGGCGGATGATGAGGTCAAGACCGCTCATTTTTTTGCCGTCAAGCGAAACCGGGATACCTTTTTCGAACTCAATCTCCACAACAGTCGGAGTATCGGGCGCTTTTTCAGGTGACGTGGTGATCTGGTAGGCATCCTCGGGAGGAGCAACCATCGGATTTTCAAGCACACCGCACTCAATACTGATACCCCAGATGTTTTCATCAATCGAGTAGGGGCTTTTCTTGGTGGCCGATACCGGAATGTTGTGCTCAAGGGCGTAGGCGATCTCGGCCTCCCGTGAGGTGAACTCCCATTCGCGCAGCGGAGCAAGCACCTTGAGGTGCGGCGCAAGAGAGGCGAAGGTTACTTCAAAGCGCACCTGGTCGTTGCCTTTGCCGGTGCAGCCGTGAGCCAGCATGGTGCAATCTTCTGCAAGCGCGGCATCCACAAGGGCTTTTGCAAGCAGCGGGCGTCCAAGAGCCGTGGCAAGCGGGTAGACATCCTCATAGAGTGCACCGGCCTTGAGTGCGCGCCAGATATACTCTTCGACAAACTCCTTGCGGAGGTCAACAAACTGGAATTTTGATGCACCTGTCGACAATGCCTTGCTCTCAAGGCCCTCGATCTCTTTGGTCTGGCCGAGGTTGCCGGTTACGGCCACGATTTCGGCATCGTATTTGTCTTTCAGCCATTTGATCATGACGGAGGTATCGAGTCCGCCCGAGTAGGCTATTGCAATTTTTTCCTTGCTCATATCAGTTGTTGTGTTATCAGTGTTTGAAAAGGTTGTTTTGAATATAGGCGATCACTTCCGAAATATTCTCTACGGAAGCAGGAATAACGAGAACCGTATCATCTCCGGCAATGGTGCCGATGATGAGCGGGTTTTTAAGCTGATCGAGATAGGAGCCTACCCCGTGCGCCCTGCCCGGCAGGGTTCTGATGATGATGGCTGTTTCATTGGCTTTTACGGCAAGCACCTCAACCCCGACCAGCCCCTTGATAATGCGTCCGGCGTTATCATCCGGCAGTGCCATCCGGTAACCGCTGTTTGTGCGTGAACGCACAAGGCCCAGTTCGGCGCAGTCACGTGACAGGGTTGCCTGGGCAACAGCCATTCCGCTGTTGTGGAGCAGTTCGAGCAGCTCATGCTGATTGCCAACCTGATGCTGCTGCAGAATCTCCATGATTTTCATCTGTCTGGCATGTTTGTTCATTCCTTAAGCTCCTTCATGCCTTGATTTTTTTTGCGGCATTGAGCAGCCGGTGGGTCAGATGAAATTTCCGGTACTCTTCATGGTTGAGCAGTTTTACCAGCAGGGCTTTCTGTACATGAAGCCGGTTCTCGGCTTCATCAATAATAATGGAGTGCGGTCCGTCCATCACCTCAGCACTGATCTCCTGACCACGGTGAGCCGGCATGCAGTGCATAACGACCGCGGCTGGTTTTGCTCTGCTGAGCAGTGCGCTGTTGATCTGATAGGGGCTGAATATCTTCAGGCGCTCTTTGGCCTCCTCCTCATGGCCCATGCTTGTCCAGACATCGGTATAGAGCACATCGGCGTTGGCTGCCGCCTCGTTCGGGTCATGCATGATTTCAATTTTGCTGATTCCCTTTGCTCTTGCCGTTTCAAGAATTCCCTGATCGGGAAGGTACCCTTCAGGGCAGGTGAGCACAAAATGAAAGGGGAGGAGACCGGCGAGTTCAATCCATGAGTTGGCGACATTGTTGCCGTCTCCGACAAAGACAACCTTTATGCCGTCATTCCAGAGCCCCTTTTCATAGAGGGTAAAGGCATCGGCCAGAATCTGGCAGGGGTGGGAGAGGTCGGTCAGGGCGTTGATAACCGGAATCGAGGCGTGTTTGGCCATCTCCTCAATGATGCTGTGCTCATGCAGGCGCGCAACGATGGCGTCGTTGTAGCGTGAGAGGAGGAGTGCAATATCCTCAACGGACTCCCGCGATCCAACGCCGATTGAACGGCCGTCAAGATTTATGGCATATCCGCCAAGTTCATGAATGCCAAGCTCAAAGGAGACCCTTGTTCTCAGGGAGGGCTTGTTGAAAATCATGGCCACCGTCTTGTCGTGCAGCGGCTGGAAATCTGAAACGGATGGCTTTTCAGCTCTCTTTTTCTTGATGAAGAGCGAGTAGTCGAACAGCTCGATAATTCTCGATGCATCAAGCGGTGTAAATCCGAGGAAATCTCGTTTGGCTGGCACTTTGTTGTTTTTTACAACGGTCATTACGATTGGCTGTTTAAGGATTGATCACTCTCCTGATCGGCAATAAACTGGGTGCCGACCCCTTCATGGGTGAATATTTCAAGCAGGAGCGAATGGGTTGATTTTCCGTCAATGAGATGGATTTTTCCAACTCCTGAGTCAAGTGTCTTGAATGCCGAGAGCACTTTCGGAATCATGCCTCCGGATATGATACCCTGTTCAATAAAATCGGCCGCTTCTGTTTTGCAAATGGTTTTCAGAATTCTCTCGCCTACATGAATTCCCTCCACATCGCTGACGTAGATCAGCTTTTCAGCCTTGAGAGCAATGGCTATACTGCTGGCGGCATCATCAGCATTGATATTGTAGATGTTGCCCGTATCATCGAAGCCGATCGGTGCAATGACCGGGATGAGTCCGGCGTGGCAGAGCAGATCGATATAGTCGGTATTGATATGCACTACCTCACCGACAAGCCCAAGGGTATCGGCATTCTGATGGGGGAGCGCCTTGATGGTGTCGGCATCCAGACCGCTGACTCCGACGGCCTTGCCGCCGTGCCGGCTGAGGAGCTGAACAATATCCTGATTGACCTTTCCGGCAAGCGTCATCTGAATAATCGAGATCATCTCCCTGTCGGTTACACGGCGTCCATGCAGAAAGCGGGAGTGGTGGCCGAGTTTTTCTGCGGTTTTTGTGATTGCGTCACCTCCGCCATGCACCAGTACAATATTGATGCCGACCTTGCGGAGCAGGGTGACATTCTGTGCCACACTGTTCTTCAGAGAGGCATCCTTCATGGCAGATCCGCCGTATTTGATCACAAAGGTCTTGCCTTCAAACTGCCGGATATAGGGCAGCGCTTCAATAAGTACCTGGCCTATAGCGGCTTTCGGGGCTTTTCTTGGCGATTTCGGCTCGCTGTTCTGTAGGTTCTCCATCAAGGACAATTGCTGTTAAGGGTTAACGTATTGTCAGCTTCTGTAGCTGCCGTTTATATCGACATACTCTTTGCTCAAATCACAGCTCCACATGGTTGCATGCCCCGGTCCGTCTCCGAGCCGCAGGGTTATGGTGAAGGAGTCCTTTGCCATGATTGCAGAAGCCTCCTCTTCCGAAAAATCAGCGATGAATCCCGGTTTCAGCACCGTCAGGCTGTCGAAAGAGAGTTCAAGATCATCCTGGTTGAAGCATGCCCCCGAGCGTCCTGCTGCGGCAATGATTCTTCCCCAGTTGGCATCTTCTCCGTGAATGGCGGTTTTAACCAGACATGACTCGGCAATGGTTCTTGCGGCAAGTTCGGCGTCGCGGTTGTCCGTAGCGCCTGTAACCGTTATTTCCACAAACTTTGTTGCCCCTTCGCCGTCAATGACAATGAGCTTGGCAAGAAAGGTCATCAGTGCTTCAAGTGCCTCAGAGAAGAGCTCGTAATCGCGGCTTTCCGCCCTGATTTCAGGGCCGGTACCGCTCGCAAGAATGGCGGCCATGTCGTTGGTGCTGGTGTCACCATCTACGGTAATGGCGTTGAAACTTTTCCGGTTTGCTCCTTCGAGCGCATGCTGCAGAAGTGAGGGCGAAATGGCAGCATCGGTACAGAGAAAGGCAAGCATGGTAGCCATGTTCGGGGCGATCATGCCGGAGCCCTTGGCTATACCGCTGAGCCGGAGCGTGCCGCCTGAACCCTTCACGTCAAGAGAGAAAAATTTCGGAAAGGTATCGGTGGTCATGATTGCCTCCGCAGCCGCAATACCGGAATTTCGATCGAGTTTTGAGGATAGATCGGTAATGCCGCAAAGAACCCTCTCCATCGGGAGGAGTTGGCCGATAACCCCTGTGGAGGCTACAAGTACCTCTTCAGGCTTGACGGCAAGTTCTGCCGCAACCGCTCCGGCCATGGCCCGGGCATCCTGCATCCCCTGTTCGCCTGTGGCTGCGTTGGCATTGCCGCTGTTGCAGACAATAGCGCGAATGGATGATGATGCCTGCTTCAGGTGCGTTCTGCAGAGCGTTACCGGTGCAGCGCAGCAGAGATTTGTCGTGAAGACCGCCGCAGCATTTGCAGGTGCATCTGCCGTGAGCAGTATCATGTCGTTGCGGTCGTATTTAATTCCGGCACAAACCGCACCTGAAGAGAAGCCTTCCGGCCAGAATCCGACCCCACCCGCCATCTCTCCCGGCATCGGGGTAACTGATTCCGGCCAGGATGTTGATTCCGAGAGGTTGTGAACTATCTGAAGTGCTTTTTGACGTTTCTGCACAGCTGTCTGAAAGAGTTAAAGAGTTATAATAAGAGGCCGGTCGTTTCATCAAGACCGAGCATGATATTCATGTTTTGTACAGCCTGCCCGGCGGCTCCTTTCAGGAGATTGTCAATGGCCGTAACTATGACCACGGAACCGGACCGGGTTGCCTGCGCAATATGGATATCGCAATAATTGGTATAAGCGACATGGCGCACCTCCGTCATGCTCTCCCTCACCCGCACAAACGGGGCGTTCCGGTAAAAGCTCTGGTAGATGCCGTTCAGTGTTTCAATTTTCTCGGGACGTTCAAGCCGGATATTCAGGATACTGTATATCCCCCGGACCAGAGAGCCGATCATTGGCGTAAAGGTAAAGTCAAAAGAGGGCGTGGTGGCGGAGCTGCCGAGCGCCTGCATGATCTCCGGGGTGTGCTGATGGACTCCGACCTTGTATGCCCTAACGTTTTCACTCATCTCCGAGTAGGAGAGCTCTGTTTTGCTGCTTCTTCCTGCTCCGGAAATGCCGGAAACGGAGGTGCAGTTGACCGCACTGAGCGGTATAGGAGTGCTGCCTCCAAGAAAGAGTGGCGCAAGACCCAGAATGATGCTTGTGGCGAAACATCCGGGATTGCTGATCGAGTTCCCCTTCACGATCTGATCTTTGAAGAGCTCAGGCATACCATAGGTCATGACGGCATCCGGGGATTTTTTCTGCTTGTAAAACTGTTCATGTTCCAGTGTGTTTTTCAGCCTGAAATCACCGGAGAGGTCAATGACGGTTTTTCCTGCTTTCAGGAGTGCCGGAACGTGGGCAAGCGCTTCACCGTGGGGAAGTGCAAGAAAGTAGATATCGCTCTCCAGTTGACCGCTGTAGGGCAGGTAGCTTTTGTTGCATGAGAGTGAAGGGTAGAGATCGGTAACCTGTTTTCCTGCCTGCGAAAAAGCATAGAGCTCATGCAGCTCGACATTTGGATGATGAAGCAGCAGCCGGGTCAGTTCAGCACCGGAATAGCCGGAGGCTCCGATTACCGACACGGTATGTTTTTTTGCACTATCCGACAACTGTGGCATTATGTAAGGAGTATTCGGTTAACAGGGGATCAGTGAAAATAACCGGCAATGAATAAATATCCATTAATGCGGAAATATTAACCTTTTTTACCCGATTATCAAGCGTGAAAATATTTTTTTCCATGAGTGAAACAGCCGTGCTGAACTTTATGTCAACATCTTTATTTTATTTATTTTAAAGGTTATTTTACCCGTTCTGCTCTCATCCGGACATCCGAAAATGAATAGCAATGAATAAAAAACGAGTCACAAAAGCATATAAACAGCTTATACCGCCACTTTCGCTGCTGTTCTTACTGCTCATGCTGAGCGGCTGCCGGGAGCGGCCTGCTGCTGAAACCGCACGGAGTGGCGTCTTGATTGTCTCCGTTGACCGCCAGCTTCAGGGTGTTGCCGATATTCAGGGAGAGGTGTTCAGCCGGCACTATCCGGACTCCAGGATCACCATTGTTCCGGCCGCTTCCGGAAAGACCCTGATGGCTCTCCTTGATCATAAAGCCGGGGCCGCCCTGATCAGCGGTGAGCTTCAGCCGCAAGAGGATTCGCTTGTTGCCTCACTGAACCGTCCATTGCGTCGTGAACCTGTCGGGCGGGACGCACTCGTCTGCATCGTCAACAGCAATAATCGGGTTGCCACTCTTTCGCTCAAGGAGCTGACGGTTATGTTTTCACGGAAGGGGAGTGAAACAACCCCGCTTATCAGGGCGGATGATTATCGTCTTGAGACTCTTTTAGCCGGAAAAATCGGAAAAAAGAGAGAGGATCTCCGTGCCTGGGCATGCAGAAGTGACGGTGAACTGATCAGGAGGGTAGGTGCCGACAGGAGTGTCGTTGGTGTGCTGTTTCGGTCATCACTCAATGCCGGGACGATTTCCGATGCGGAGCGTAACCTTGTCAGGGTGGTTCCTCTTGTTTCTGAACGTGCAGGCGGCAAAGCATACTTTCCAACCCGTCAAAATATCTTCGACGGCAGCTACCCTCTTGTTACGACTGTTTACTATGTATATTATCCCGGTAACGTACTTGCAACGGGGTTCGGCTCCTGGCTCTCCAGCAGTGGCCAGACCGTATTTGAACGGAGCGCTCTTGTTCCCTTCAAGCTGCTTGAGAGGACTATTATTCTTAAATAACGGTATGGGCATCTCTATTACTTTATTCTGCGATTCAATTGCTTCGTTGGGCGGTGCTCAAAATCTTCAGGTAATCCGTCAACATGCCGGTTTCTGCCCTCCTTCCGCCTCGTACCCAAACCGCTCACGACAAGTTATAGAGGTGCCCGTATGACGGAAGTATCTGCAGTCAGAAAATTTGCCACCCTGAAGGCTATTGTTGTTACCGGAATCATCAGTATCCTGCTTGTTCTTGCCGGAACAGCAGGACTGCTTGTCATGCAGGGTAATCTGCATGAGAATGTTGAAAAAAAACAGGCCTGTTATCTTGATCTCATCGCGTTCAGGGGTAAACTTATTGAATTTGAGCTCAACCGTCACCACCCTGCAGCCAATCTATCCAATATCGAAGAGCTTCCCGGAAAGCCGGAAGAGCCTGCAGGCATGCTGCTTTTCATGTACGACAGGCTTGCTGTCGAGATGAAGGCGGCCGGGCTGAACTCTCTTCCGGTACTCCACGCCGCAAGGCAGAACAACCCTGCACTGCTTGCTCTCGAAAATCTTGAACTCTTTCGCTTTGAGCTCGACAATACCATTCAGAAAGTCGATCTGGAGACAAGGGGTGCAGCCGACAAACTCGTTGACATCAATCACTTCTTTCTTTTTTTTATTCTTGCCATACTGCTCACGCTCAGTATCACGGCCGGCTGGCTGCTGCATAACAACTATCGTCAGACCCTCATTCCTCTTGCCCAACTGGCCTCACAACTGAAGCTGATCAATCGTAATATTCCGGAGAGTATACACGATACAGCCGAAGAGATGAAAAAAGAGCTTACGGAGACCGAGCCATCAAGTGATATCACCCAAATTACCGAGTCGATCATGAGCTTTTGCGGTGACATCGAGGCAAAAAACAAAAAGCTTGATGAACTGCATATCCGTGATGAAAAAACAAATCTCTACAACTACCGTCATTTCAAGGAGCGTCTTATTACGGAGGTTGAGCGGGCAAAAAGCCTTGAGAGCAAGGTATCGCTTGCCATGATAGACATTGATCATTTCAAGCGTTACAATGATGCTCACGGTCATATTGCCGGTGATCATGTGCTGGAAATTCTTGCAGAGCTCATCAGCAGTCAATGCCGGGCCACCGATGTACCCTCACGCTTCGGAGGAGAGGAGTTTGCCGTGCTCTTTCCCAAAACAGATTCCGATACTGCACGCGAGATTGCCGAACGACTTAGAAAACTTATCAGTATCGAGCCATTTCCCCATGAACAGCACCAGCCGGAAGGGCAGCTTACGGTCAGTATAGGAATTGCAACCTTTCCGGGGGACGCGGCTGACTGGTATACCCTTATCAACAATGCCGACCGGGCACTCTATACGGCAAAATCAGCCGGAAGAAATAATGTGGTCACCTTTGCCTCCATGAATGCCGACTCAACCACAGAGGGATGAAGCCGGGGCTCTATATTGCAAGGAGGTTTGCCTTCAAACAGCGTTCAGCCTCCAGACCGACCTTTATCATCATGGTCGCGGTGATCGGTATTGCGGTTGGCACGGCCGCCCTGATTCTTACCCTCTCCATTGTCAAGGGCTTTGCCGGCAGCGTTGAGCAGAAACTGATCAGTTTTAGCGCCCATTTGCAGATCCGATATCCTGATGACCGTCTTTTTCAGGAGCGGCGCCAGGATCTTCTGCGTATCACCCAACACCCCGATGTGACATCTGCCGCACCCTTTCTTGAAAAAAGTTTTGTACTCAGGAGCCGGAGAGGCAGCACCGGCGATACCTACGGAAGCAAACCGGTCGTTGTAAAGGGTGTCACTCCCGAGCAGCGAACGATCTTTCTGACACGGTTTCTCAAAAAGGGAAGCCCTGTTATGACGGCTGAAAGTGAGGCAATAGAGCTCTATGCAGGTGAGCCGCTGGCTGAACATCTTGGACTCACTGTCGGACAAAAAGTTATGCTTGTCGGTCTTGGCCGTGACTCGACAGGGGCCAGACTCATTACGGGCAACAAAAGCGTTGTTGACCTGCTCTCATCACTTGACCTGGAAATTGGCGTTATACGGGGCATTTACGATACGGGCCTCCAGGAGGGTTTTGATGATTTTGTGGTCATTACCGATCTGAAGCAGATGCAGGCGCGCTTCAATCCGTTGATGATCAGCGGTTATGATGCCAACGTAGAGCATTTCAACAAACTTCCCGATACGGTAAAGGAGATAGTCGCCACGCTCGGACTCCCGTTTTACGGCTATACGGTATTTCAGCGATATTCAAATCTTTTTGAATGGCTGAAGCTCCAGAAAAACATCATGCCGATGCTGATTGTCACCATCACCATCGTCGCGGTTTTCAATATCATCTCCACCCTGCTTGTTCTGATTATTGAAAAAACAAGGGAGATCGGGATGCTCAGTGCTCTTGGCCTCGAACCTGCCAAAATCAGCCGTCTCTTTCTATCACAGGCATTTCTCATTGCGCTCTCCGGGATTGCGGCAGGCAATATTCTTGCGCTCTCCCTTTCGCTTTTCGAGCTCCGCTTTCATCTCATCACCCTTCCGGAGAAAAGCTATTTTATCAAGTATGTTCCTCTCCTGATTGATCCTTTTGATTATGCGACGGTCTCCATTGCGGTCATGATACTGACGCTTCTCTTTGCCTTTATTCCTGCCCGGATTGCGGCGTCACTGAAACCGGGAACAGCCCTGAGCACCTGATGGGCTCCTGTGTTGCCTTGCTCTCAAACCGCTCACGACAAGCAGTCGGAAACCATAAATTTTATTGATATTGATGCTTGTATGAAAACTGGATTATGGATAGCGCGCCGCTTCAGCTTTGCCCGCAAACGGTTCAGAATTATCAATGTCATTTCGGCAATAAGCCTTGCCGGTATTGTCATCGGCGTCAGCACCCTGCTTGTGGTCATGAGTGTTCTGAACGGATTTCAAAAACTTGCCCGTGATCTCTTTATTACCATCGACAGTCCGGCTCAGCTTGTTCCGCTCTCGGGACGATCTTTTGCTGTTTCTGACTCACTGCTCAACTCCATAAGGGCTGTTGAGGGTGTCGGTTCTGCTGAACGGTTTGCAGAAGGAGAGGCAATTATGGCTACCCGTGATAAAAGTGAACTGGTGATCGTCAAGGGTCTCAGCGATAAAGCACATCGCCGTCTTGTCAGTCAGACCCATGCAGCCAACCCGTTCTTTTCCGGTGAGACGATTGCGGTTGGTGAGCTTCTGGCCTGGCGTACCGATCTCTATGCATTCAGTCAGGTGAAGATTTTCAGTCCCGAGTTGATCTCTTTCGGACTTGAATCACTTTCGCAGCCCTACATGATGCCGGTACTCACTATTCCGGAAGCCACCGTATCGTCACTTTTTTCCCTTCAGAAAATATTTGACGACCGCTATGTGCTCACCTCCGAGCGCTTCGCACAGAGAGTTTTGCTGCTTGGCAACGGACTCTGTTCAGGAGTTGATATCAGGGCAGGGGAGGGGGTTTCAAACGAAACGTTTATCAGAAGCCTGAGATCGTGGCTGGCTCGCAGCCCCGTTAAAACGAATTGCAGAATCAGGAGCCTTGACGAGAAATACAGCTCTGTTTTTGCGGTCATGAAGCTTGAAAAGTGGGTGAGTTTCGGTGTGCTGATGCTCATCATCCTTGTGGCCTCACTCAGTCTGACCGGAGCGCTTGCCATGACCGCCATTGACAAACAGCGGGAGCTCTTCTACCTGCGGTGTCTGGGGCTCGAAAAACCGCAGTTCATGGCAATATTTATTATTCAGGGTGCCATGACCGGCGTGATCGGAACTGCTGCCGGGGCATGCATTGCCTGGATCATCTGCACCCTTCAGGAGCTTTTCGGTATTGTAAAACTCCCCTCAAGAAGTGCCTTTATCATTGATGCCTACCCGGTCAGTATGCAGCTCAATGATTTTATTGCGGTTGCCATCCTGGCGATTCTGCTCTGTATTGCCGTAAGCCTTTATCCCGCCCGAAAGGCGGCATTGATTGCGACGAGTCATTCGCTTGATCTGAAGACCAACTGACACGGGTGCAAGGGGCGCCCTGAAAGGAGTTCAGGGACAGCAAGGAGAAAAGCGACGAAGAGGAATATTTCAACAGGGCAACCACAAGGGATTGCCCCTGCATCAATCCAAAATTCAGAATTCAAAATCTTCTCTGTCATCTCCACTCAGGCAGAGTGTTGCACGAAGCTGGCGGTCAATTTCGTCGGTGTGGAGCGGTGCCGGGTCCATGATTTCAAGGCGGGAGCTGTTGAGGGGAGCGCCGGATGACAGGGTGAGCTGACCTTCACCGCCATTGATGCTCATCCAGCCATTCATGCATTGTATGACTCCTTTAATCCGTTCAAAAGGAAAGGTGCTGAGGAGGGCGGCAAGGGCGGTTTGGCGGAAACGGTAACCGGTGCCGATCAGCCAGCTCCCTGTCGAATAACCCGATCCTGAGCCTTCAAGAAGCCGCCATGAGTCAGGATGTACCGGTTCAGCATCTTTCGGTGCCGGTTTTCTGCTGTCGGCAGAAACGGAGTGTTCGCTTTCCCGGATATGAGCGCCGGGAAAAAGAGGGGTTCGCGACTCATCGCGCGGGTAATCAAGCAGTCGGGGGTCGAGTTGCCCGAAAGAAATTTCCGTTACCAATGCTTTGGGCGGTTGAGCGGATGAAGCGAGATTCAGGAATGCCGTCCGGTCACGTGCGGTGTAACAGTCAGCCTTGCTTGCAATCAGCAGATCGGCAAGGTTGAGCTGATCCTGGAACGAGGGGTGTTCCCGGTAGCGTACATCACCAAGTTTTCGGGCATCAACAAGAGAGATGGTTGCTTTCAGGTCAAGCACCTCCTTGAAGTAGCCGGAGCTAAGGGTGCGGATGATTTTCAGCGGGTGACCTATCCCTGTTGGTTCAATGAGTATTCTTTGGGGGCTGGTGTCACGGATAAGGCGATTGAGTGCAGCTTCAAAAGAGGCCCCTGCCGTACAGCAGAGACACCCGCCGGAAATTTCCCGGATGGAGACCTCACTCCGGGGGGAGAGAAGGGAGGCATCAACACCGACCTGGCCGAACTCGTTGACAAGCACCGCCCAGCGCTCTATGGATGGCTTATGATTGAGCAGATGGTTGATTGCGGTTGTTTTTCCTGCACCAAGGAATCCGGTAATTATTGTGGTCGGGATGTGATGGAATTTTCCGTGCGACCGGGCAGGGGCGTTCATGAAAACAGATCAAAATCCGATTTGGAGGTAAAACAGACAGGGCAGCACCAATCGGAAGAGAGCCGTTCAAACGTGGTTCCTTTTTTGATGTTGTTTTCACTGTCGCCCTCTTTCGGATCATAGAGCCAGCCGCACTCCCGGCACATCCAGGTATCAGTTTCACCTGACTTTATGGATGTTTCACCCTCAAGCACTTTTCTGAATACGACCATTTCTGACCGGGAAAACCCTTTTGCTCGGTAGAATTGTTGCGCCTGTTCGTTATCGCTGTCGGTCAGCAGCGTAATGCGCCCGAATCCCTCCTTTCGGGCAAACCCGATGGCATGTTCGACGAGGAGGGATCCGATGCCCCTTGTGCGCCATGCCGGGGCAACAATCATATCCTCAAGGAGTGCGACTTTTTTGCCGAGAAAGGTGCTGACGGTAAAGAGCAGCAGTACCATAGCCTGAATCTCTCCATCAATTTCACAGACAAATATCCGGCCCATGCCGGGATTTTCTATGATCATGGCGAGCCCTCTCGACTGCGCTTCGCTGTCGGGCGCAAACTCTTTCTCCTGGCTGAAGAGGATCTCAAGCAGTGTGGTGCAGCCCGCAATATCTTCGGCAACAGCCGTTCTGAGTACTGGCATTTTTGAATTCTGGGTTTTTGATATAGTTAACATTGAACTTCATACTGTAACCTAACTTGATCGATTTGGAATAAAAAAAGCTCTCTTCTGAAGAGTTAAAGTGTTATCTTGTAATGGGTAACGTAGCAATTACCATTACAGAAAACACAACCCAACAGGTGGAGAGCTTCATGGCAAAAGATAACAGGATTCAGCGGAATAAGAAACAGGAAATTAGCGCAATTCTGCCGACTCATGACCAGTTGACTGGTAGAGCTGGATTGAGTGTCTTTGCCATCTATCTCCGCAACATTGCCCTGTTTCCGATTATCGAGCGCTTGTTCGGCAAGATACGCAAAAACGGCAAGGGCCTTCCCGTCACGGAGTTGTTTCTGCAGATCGTAAGCTTCTTCATGGACGGCACCAGCCGTCATCTGACCCGCTTCGACCAGCTTGCTGCCGATCAAGCCCATGCCGACCTGATTGGCGCCAGCCGACTGGCTTCGTCGCATGTCGTCAAGCGCTTCATCGGCGCCTTTTCTTTCTGCAGGATCTTCCTGTTCAGAACGTTGCTGCAGGCTCTCTTCATCTGGCGCCTGAAGCACAGCAAGCCGGAGGTCATCATGCTGGGTCTGGACACGACGGTTTTGGACAACGACGACGCTGAAAAGCGCCACGGAGTGCAACCGACGTACAAAAAGGTGAAAGGCTTCCAGCCATTGCAGTTGACCTGGGGTAGATATGTGGTGGACGCGGTATTCCGTGGCGGCAAGAAGCATTCGAACCATGGTGAAACGGTCGATCAGATGCTGCTGCATATGGTCGAAAAGATCCGGTGTGAGTACCGTGAGGATGTACCGATTATTGTGCGCATGGATGCAGGCTTTTTT
>NZ_MPJE01000084.1:0-18472 GCF_001975465.1 Chlorobium sp. KB01 | reverse complement strand
AGTGAAAGGATCACACTCGATGCTGATCAGGACTGGGTCGTAAAGAGCTCTGTCACAACCGGAAAGCCGGTCATTGAGCAATATGTCGTCAATTCGCTGAATTACCATGAAGGATCGGCGAAATTGTGACCCCATGTCGCTGCTGCAGCCGATATAGTTATCGGTGGGTATTTGTGGGCAACCGGGGCGATACACAATCATCAAAACCAAGGAGTAAGTATGAAAAACGTTCCTGATACCCAGATGGGGCGCATGTATGCCGAACACATACAGCATATACTGGATAAGAACATTGAGGCGCTGCTCGATCAATACACTGACGATGCGCTTCTGATAAGCAGCTTCATGAAAAAACCCCTCATCTATAAGGGGCGGGAGCAACTGCGTGAGCACATGCAGGGGATTCTCGGTATTGATGGCCTGGAGACAGAGATTGTGTACTGGTCGGAAACCGAGAATCCGATGACACTCATGATAACCGAACAAATAACTATGAGAACTGCCGAAGGTACCTCGAACATGCGTTTTGCCGATAGCTGGGTGCTTAGTAACGGCAAAATCGCGATCCATTTTGCAGGGATGGTTCAGTATCCGGATGGATCACTGGCATGAAAGTCGCAATCGACATTAACTGTTCTACAGAACTGACGGGTGTAGTTTTCTGCATTGACGGTTCTGTTTTTAATCACAATTATAACAAACCAGGTGATGAAAAAACATAAAGTCTTGGCTGTACTTTCAGAGTACGGGTATTGGGGGATTGAGCTTGTTGGTCCGCTGAACAAGCTCGAAGCATCCGGCTACAAGGTTGATTTCATGACGCCAAACGGCAAGCCGGCAGAAGCGCTTCCTCCCAGTTACGATTCGAGCTATGTGGATCCCCCGCTTGGTGTTTGCGTGACGACACCTCAACATGAGGCAGACGTGACTGCCTTTATGTCAGAGAATCGCACCGCTGAGCCACTATCCCTTAAATCTTTTATTCCTGAACGCCCCTATTATTCCGCTCCCGGATTCCTCAGGGCACTTGAACAATACTATGCAAAAGTAAAGGAGTCGCTCGAGTCACTTACAGCAGAGTATGACGCTCTTTTTGTTGTTGGTGGCAGCGGCCCGATCGTGGATCTTGTCAACAACCAGAGTCTGCATGAGCTTATTCTGGGATTCTACAGGAAAGACAAGCCGATTGCTGCAATATGCTACGGTGTTGCTGCGCTGGCGTTTGCAAGGGACTTCAATGAGCGCAGGAGCATCATTAAAGGCAAGCACGTGACCGGACATTGCATCGAATATGATTACCATGACGGCACAGGCTTTCTGCATACCGATTTCAACATTGGTCCCCCACCGTATGTGCTGGAATATATCCTGAGCGACGCAGTCGGTTCAGAAGGTCAGTACCACGGAAATTTCGGAAAGGAAACATCTGTAATTGTCGACTATCCGTTCATTACGGCCCGTTCTCTGCAGTGCTCCTATGAAATGGGTGAAAAATTTGTCGAAGTTTTAAACAATGATCTGAAGCGTTATGGCTGGTAAAACCGGAAATATCAAGGTAATCGAACAGTTGATAGCCGACGGATTCACCTACATGTTCGGTAATCCCGGCACTGTCGAGCAGGGTTTCCTGGATGCACTGGCCGATTATCCGCAGCTCAGGTATGTGCTGGCGCTGCAGGAGTCGGTAGCCGTCATGATGGCGGACGGATATGCCCGTGCATCAAAACGACCGGCTCTTGTGCAGTTACACAGCAGCCCAGGCATCGGCAACGCTGTCGGGGCACTTTACCAGGCTATGAGAGGGCATGCCCCACTGGTTTGTATCGCCGGTGATGCTGGAATAAAATATATGAACATGGATGCCCAGATGGCCGCAGACTTGACTGCCATGATGGAGCCGGTTACCAAATACGCCACCATTGTTTATGATAAAAAATCTCTTTTGCGCACCTTGCGCCGGGCGGTCAAGATCGCGATGACTCCACCAATGGGTCCGGTGTATGTCTGCCTGCCGCTCGACATTATGAGCGAAATCAATGAAGAAGAGGTGTTTCCGGCGCATGTCCCCGACACAGCGACGCTGCCCGATCCGGAAAAAATCACACTATTCGCAAGAGAGCTAAACCATGCCTCCAGGCCGGTCATCTTTATGGGTGACGGTGTTGCCCAGTCAAAAGCAGAAAAAGAGCTCACCCGCGTTGCGGAGCTTCTCGGAGCAGAGGTTTACGGGGTTGACGTCGGAGACCTGAACATGGATACCACTCATCCGCTCTATTGCGGTACCACAGGACATATGTTTGGTGCATCAAGCCTGCCGATAACCCGGAAAGGCGATGTGCTGCTGATTGTCGGCAGCTATATGCTTCCCGAAGTTTTTCCAGAGCTTGGCATCGTGTATGACGAGCAGGCGACTGTCATGCATATCGATCTCAATGCTTACGAAATCGCGAAAAACCACAGAGTCGATCACAGCAGCGTTTCCGATCCGAAAACGACTCTTGATGCTCTGGCCTCTGAACTTGAGCGAACCATGACCCCTGAGCAGCGCAAGGCGGCTGAGTTACGGGCGAAAATGATCGAGACTGAAAACAGGAGAATCCTTGCAGCCCAGTTTGAAGCCGATGCTACAAACCATGCTGCTATGCCGATGTATATGTCACGGTTTATGGAGGAGCTGGCACCGTTGCTTCCCAATGACGCGATTATTTTCGATGAGGCATTAACCAACAGTCCGGCAGTTACCAGGTATTTCCCACCGAAGTATCCGGGCTCCTATTTCTGTACACGGGGCGGCTCTCTGGGTGTCGGTTTTCCCGGGGCTATCGGAGCCAAACTCGCCAATCCCGGCAGGGTGGTCATAGGATTCTCAGGCGATGGCGGTTCGATGTACACCATTCAGGCCCTTTCCTCTGCGAGGCGGCATAATATCGGAGTGAAGTTCATCGTCTGCAACAACAGCAGTTACAGGCTGCTTCAGCTAAACCTAAAACAGTACTGGAAAGAGATCGGCTCAGTTGAGCATGAAATGCCTCTCCCGTTTGATCTTTCTGTCCCGGAAACCAGATTCGACCTGATGGCGAAATCGATGGGAGTCAATGCCGTCAGAGTAGAGAAGCCTGATCAGATCAAGGAGGCGATATCAATGATGCTTGCAGACGATGAACCTTTTCTCATCGATCTGGTACTGGAATGCTGATGCTTTACGAGCAGTGAGAGTGCAGCATCAGAACGCCCGACGCTCTCCAGGGCAAGCGCAAGCTGAACAACGGCATCGGCATCAAGTTCATTTTGATGCGGTTCGAGCAGTTTGATGGCTTTTTTGAAATTGCGCGATTCAACGGCAACGGCTGCACCAGTCCATGAGCCTGAAACACCGCCTTTGCCTCGCAATCCTTTGCAGAGAAGCTGAACGCTCATCTCCTGGTCAGAACAGGGCTTGACTATTTGAAGGTGATTGCCCGGTACAACGTCAATTTCAGCTTTCGGAAAATCTTTCTGAAACGGTGCAAGTGAAGAGTCTGCCGGTACAAATTCATCACGGTCACCGGCTACAATCCAGAACCTGAAAGGAAGCGTCTTGCCGAATGACTCACCAAACTTCTGGAGCCATCGGTGACGAAGATCGATAATAAATGGGCTTTTGCTGGTCATGTCACGAACCTGCCGTTTCAGCCGTCGAAATGGTGATGCTTTTTGTAAACCCCCGCTGGGAGTGCCGAACAAAAACACGTGACTGACCACATCGGCAAGATCGTCGAAATCTACCAGTGCCCGCTGAACCACGAGACCACCCATGCTGTGGGCAACGAGAGCAAGGCATTTGTACCGGTCAAGCGGTGGCGTTTTACAGCAGGTATGCAGATAACGGGCAAGTTGTGGTATGTCGGGGTCAGCAGCCCAGATGCCGATAAGATCAATACGGAGCTTGGTGGCATAACCGAGACAGTAGATGTCCCAATTGGCAAGATCGCGCTCCTTTTTGAGATAGTCCTGGAAATTTCCCCATGTCCCCTGTCCGGCATTACCTCCGAAGCCGTGAATGAAAATAACAGCTGCGTCCTGTGCTTTATTGCGGTGTTGGATGAGTTTTGGTTCTTCTGCCTGCATGATGTACCCTCCAATAAGCTGATTGGATCGTATTAAGGCAACGTGTTGTGTTCTTTCTCATTCCAAATGTAATCATATTTCTAATTTCGCATTTTTTATCCATTGTCGTGCGTCATCGATATCATTTTCTTCCAAATTAAACACGACGAATATCAAAAAAAGAAACCGAGGACATACTCACGTCCAGGACGCATATAAGCTTGAAATGAGAGGCGTTCAGGGCAGAATAACTGCGCGATCCATTCAATCAATGATAAAACTGTCAGCATATCCTGGAAATCAGAACTCAGGATGTATTGACCTTGTCATTTTATCTGGCAGGATGGGAATAGCAACTCCAAACATGAACGTGCGCCTTTAAACAGATCCAAGTCTGCTTTTGTAAAGGGCAATTCCACAACAAAAGCCGTGCAATCACCTTACGATGGTAATCATACCGTTATCAAGGTCATAATAGGCACTGATCAGTTGGAGTTTTCCGTGAGCGAGCTTCTCCTTGATAACGGGAGAACTGCTTTCGAGCAAACCGGTATTCATGCGAATATTTTCAAGCGAACATTGCTCGATCATTGCAGACTTTGAACCAGAAGCTCCGTTTGCAAGCACACTTGCTATTGCAGGTTTGATCGATTCTGTGATGGAACCAATGTTGCCCTCGATCTTCGTGTGTGAAACAGAGGCATCGTAGGCAGCGGTCACTGCACCGCATCTTTCATGCCCCAGCACCATGACCAGACCCACGCCAAGATGCTCGACGGCATATTCGACTGAACCGGCTTCATGAGGGCCAATGACATTTCCCGCAACACGAACTGTGAAAATTTCGCCAAGTCCCATATCGAAAAGGATTTCAGGTGAAAGCCGGGAATCGGAGCAGGCAATAACAACAGCAATCGGTTTTTGTGCCTTTGCGACCTCAAGGCGGCGCTTGACTGAAACCATTGCATCAAGATGTTTGACAGAGCCTCTTTGGGCAAAGTGCCGGTTACCATCAATCAGCAAACGTAATACATGCGAGGGCGATACCCGCCCGTTTTCAGGCACCGAGGATGCGGATGCTTTCTGGATGTTGAACAACACAGAAAACATCATCAAGACAATCAGTTTTTTCATAGGTTATCGCTTCTTTTGGCAATGATTTAACGGGAAATACCCGAGCGGTTTTGCCGAATCAGGATGATCAGGCTCCTTCATGAACAACGGCCAGTGCTCCGGCCTCAACCTCAACAGGCTTACTTGTCCCTTCACAGGAAATAGCTGCAAAGGCATTGGTACCCATAACCGTGATAACGGTCCTGATTGTGCTGCCCAATGGTTCAATGGCGACAAACAGAACAAGCAGCGAGGCAAAAGGAAGACCAATGTATGAACAGACAATACCGGTCAGGGAAATTGTAACAATACCGGTCATGCCCGACGATGCGAAGCCTGCGAGAACTGCGCCAAATGCCACAGCAAACCATTCCATGGCATGAAGATCCTTGCCATACATCTGTGCGATAAAAAGTGTGGCTGTCGTATAGTAAAGCACCGATGCGATGCGCAAAACGGAAACCCCCAGGGGAACCATCAGCTCGATTCGTTCTTTTGGAAGTCCTATTCGCCCTGCCAGCGTGTTAATCATCGTCGGCATGCATGCTGGAGCACTGCGGGTTGCTACAGCCATGATTAAAGATTCGCGCTGACTGCTCAATACTTCATGCCAGGGCAAACCGGTGGACAATCTCAAAAGAAATAACGACACAGCGATAACAATAATCCCTGTAGCTCCGAACGTCATCAGGAATCCAAGCATCGCGCGAAGCGGCGCGAGCCCGCTCGTTGCCACCTGGTAAGCAACCATTGAGACCAGAACCAGAGGCACAAGCAGGTTGAGCCAAATGGTCAGCTTGAGGCATGCGTTGAAAACGCTGTTCAAGACATCGTTCAAAGGCTTTGAAACTTCCGGTTTCATCCGCCCGACAACCAGACCGAATATCAGTGAAAAAATCAGAATCTTAAGTGTATCTCCGTTGGTCAGGGCAGTAAAAATATTGCTTGGAATGATGCCCAGTATCATCGCCTTGATGCTCAACGAGCTACTCTCAGTCAAGGAAGTGTACAACGGAATTTCAACTTCCCCCATATTCTGTCCGGTCATACGGCCCAGAGTCATCATGGTGTCTTCTGAAAGGTTTCTGCCAGGCCCCATGACAGCGGCTGCAAACAAGCCCAGCAAAGCGCAGCCGATCATTGAAAAAACAAGCAGTTTGGCAACACGCCCGAGGATTCCCTGCGTATCATGTCCGCCGATCAACTGGCTCAAGCTGTAAACGACCGATGAGATCATAAAGGGAATGGAAATCAGCTTCAGCAGGTCAACGTAAATATCGCTGAAAACAACAGTCGCCACTGCCATGTTCGGTCGCCATGTGCCAAATGCGACACCGAGGAGCACGCTCGCCACCACAACGGATGGACTGCTCGACTTTTTCTTGATGATTTCTGCAACTGAATTCATGGTGTTTTTACAAGCTTTAAAAGGTATTCCACATTCGCAGGAAGGGTCCGCTGAGAGAGATAAAGATTGATAATGCTCAGGAATTGCTGACTATCATGACGTACCGCAATTGAAAGAGGATCGCTGGTGTCTGTCAAAACCACCGTCTTCAGAAGCAAGGCATTCCGCGGATCGGTTTTCATGAGACGCTTGATTTCAAACTCGTCGCGGTAAAGTGCGTCGACCTTTCCCTTTTTCACGGCAATGACGGCATCATCCCAGTTCGCAAATTCCACGACCTTCGCATGCGGAAAATTTCTTGGAGCGAGATCTGCATAGGCGGTTTTAGCCAAAACCCCGATGGTACCCGGGAAGCGCTTCACAACTTCACGCATATCACCTCCCCTTGTGAGATCGGCGATCCGCAACTGGTTGAGCGCCAGGGCATGCCGCAAGTTCAGATATGGATCGGAAAAGCGGACACTGAGAGCTCTATAGAACGTCCGGCTAAGTTTTCCGATAGCCATGTCGGCCTGGCCCTGAGAGATCAGGTCAATAAGTTCGTCCTGGCTGCCAGCAATTCGCTCAAACCGGATCCCGAGCTGGAATTCTTTTGCCAGGCCGCATGCAAGATCGACATCGATTCCATACAATTTTCCATTTTTTTCATAAAAAAACGGAGGTTGATCGCGTTTCGGCATTGCCACGATCAGCACCCTCCTTGCGAGAATGCATTGGACATCAGGCGCACAATCTGTACCAGGGGATCCTGATCCTTTCGCCAGCAGGGTTTGCGAACAAATGAGCAGCATCAAGGCCAATAACCGTACAAATGATCCTGACTGCCGTAAATGAACCCTATGGAAAATCCTGAAAAAAGATAGTTGAGTCATTGATCTGGAACATTCAGTTACTGTTTACCAAAGATCATTGTTCTGGACAATTTGACAGTTATCAGCATCCTCCTGCAACAGCGGAGGGCTGGACAGACGTATTGATATGAAGCTCATCATATTCCGACCATTTCATAATCTTGCTTGAGAACACCTTCATCAGCTTCGGCAATCTTGTTCGTTTGTCTGCATGCAATCACAGAAAAAGCATTGGTACCAACGATGGTGACCACACTCCGTATGGTGTCGCACAACGGATCTATGGCAATAAACAAAACGAACAGGGATGTAAACGGAAGACCAATGAACGAACAAACAATACCGGTCAGACTGATTGTAGCGATTCCGGTCATACCTGACGATGCGAAACCTGTGAGCACTGCGCCGACTGCAATAACAAACAACTCCAATACCTGAAGGTCCTTGCCAAACATCTGGGCGATAAAAAGGGTGGCTACAGTATAATTGAGCACAGGCCCCAGCCGCAACAGTGAAACTCCCAGCGGGACCATCAACTCAATTCGCTCTTTTGGAAATCCCAACCGTTCAACCAGCGATTTTATCATTGCAGGCATACTGGCAGAGCTGCTGCGGGTCGCTATCGCCATAACAACTGACTCCCGCTGACTTTCCAGCACCTCACGCCAAGGTAAGCCGGTTGACCAGCGTATGAGCATGAATAACACTGCGACAGTTACAAGCCCGGAAGCCCCCAACGTGATGATGAATCCCAACATCGCATACAGAGGCGTAAAACCGCTCGTTGCCACCTGGTAACCGACCATCGTTACAAGCACAAGCGGCACCATGTAATTGAGCCAGACGGTCAGTTTCAGGCATGCGTCGAAGATGCCATAAAGAGCATCCGTCAGTGCCTGAGAAACATCCTGTTTTATACAACCGATTACCAAGCCAAACAGAACAGAAAAAAAGAGGATTTTCAGCGCATCTCCTTTGGTCAATGCCTGAAAAATGTTGCTTGGAATGATGCCAAGCAACATTTGTTTTAAGCTCAATGCGTTGATTGCCGGTAAAGGAGCAAAAAGCGGCATTTCAATTTCGCCACCCCGATTTAGGTTCTTCCCTACCAGATTGCTCAACATCATGAGCGTCTCCTGGGACAGATCCCTTCCCGGCCCCATGACAACGGCTGTAAGCAGTCCAATCAAGGCGGTGGCTATCATAAAAATAACAAGAAGTTTGACAACCCGGCTGATGAGGCCCAAAGCCCCGCCGCTTTTTATCAGTCTGCTCAAACTGTAGACCACCGAAGAAATCATGAAGGGAATGGTGACCATCTTGAGCATATCGACATAGATGTCACTGATGATAACCGCAGCCGTACTCACGTTCGGCAACCATATTCCGAAAACAATACCAATAAGCACGCTCGCCACAACGATGGATGGGCTGCTCGACTTTTTCTTGATGATTTCTGTTATGGCACTCATGGCATATGATCAAACTTCAAGGAAGTCTCGATGATCAATAAATGAGGGTGATAACCCTCTTGTGCCTGAATGATTAATCCGGCCAGATCTTTTCCGAAATCGAAAGGGAGCTGGCCGGTCCGACAGGCGCAACATCTTAATTCAAAATGCCTTAAAAGCCCTTGGCGGCATAACCTTTCCAATGTGCGAGTTGTTCGACAAAGGCCTCCGGTGTAACGGTGATGATACCTTTGAACGGATGATCCAGCGCATAGATCATCAGCATCACAAGAGTGATGACGGTGGAAAGTGATACGACCATCAGCACATGCGGTGTTGTATTACCGGTACCAAAAAGGAAACTGAAACCGATGGTGATCACTCCCCCGAGAATCATAACCCACCACATAAAAGCGGGTATACCCGACGTACTGCATAGTATCCTCTCATTTCGGGCATTGCTGAAATCATTGACTTTTGAAATGAGTTCCTGATACCAGATTTTTTCATAATCGTTCTGTGGCTGAATAGCAGCGACATGCTTGAAAACACGATGCACCAGATCAAGGGCTTTTTCGCTTGATTTGCCGTTTGCCAGCATCGGCCACTCCTCGTCGATCACCGTTGTGGCATAAATCATCAGATCGCTCTGGATGAACGTGCGATTCCCGAAATCATTGAACACCCTTGAATCCCTGAAAATAGAGGCCATTGCGCTGACCTCTGCTTCAATCTTGGATTTGGTCTCCCGAAAGATCTCCCATTCAACAATAACGACAAAGGCCAGCAAAACAGCATAAATAACACCGATTACAGCATAGATGAAGCCCGCGACATCGTTGTGCTTGGCCAGTTCTGCATGTCCGATCTTCCTGCGGATGATCAACAGGAAGACGACGGAAACCGCCGATACAAGGGCACAAATACCGATAACGAACAGTATGTCAATCATTTGTTTCTTTCTTTTTGTTTGAATTGACGAAACGTTTACATAACAGCCCGGTCATAACTATTGAGCATGACAACTTCTTCGCTCACCTCATCTCGATCAAACAGCTTGCTCACCTCCGGGGAGGCCCCGCAGATGTACACATCACAATCGATATCCATCTTCTGCTTCTCGAAGATGATCGTTCTTACCGCTTCTGCATTAATAGACTTCAGCCCGCTCATGTCCAGCGCAACCTTCATCGGGTTTGCAGATGCGATCTTCGCAAGCTGCTTTCTGAAGGTATGAATGGCGAGGTGATCCAGTTCTCCTTCGAGGATCGCTTTTACAACATCACCGTCTTTTTCGACATTTATGGTGAAATGCTCGACACTGCCTACCGGAACCAGACGCACCTGAACCTTGACCCGTTCCTGGGTGACAGGAAGTTTCACTGTCAGGCTTTCAGCATCAAAATCGCTGTACGGTTTTCCATCAATCCAGACACTTTCGATTACTACGCTGCGTTTGGGCAATATGTCCGGGGAAACGTGAAGGACATTATTCTTGAACCCATTTGGGTAAGGCTTGAAATAGAGGTCGAGATGCTGTTTGGTGATCAGCAGGTTGTTGTAGACTGCAGAAAGATAGGCCAGCTCGAACGAATGGTAGCCACTCATGCTGTGGCTTCCCTTGAGACGCTCGGTACCCAGCAGGTAGGGAAGACCATTTGCAAGCACGTTGAAATAGATTCCGCCGCTGTCCTGATCAAGGAACCATGCGTTATAGAATGCGCTGGACTCCCTGGCATGCTGGAGATATTCGGACTTCCCTGTCGTACCGAAAAGTATGAGATAGGCGAGGATACCCTGTTCCTGCTGCCACCAGGCTTTTCGGTCATGCCATGCAAATCTGTGGAATTTCTGGCCTTCGTCGAGTACTCTCTCTACCACATCGTACCATCCACCCCTTTGCCGATCGCATCCATGGTCAGGCATGAGCGAGGCAATCTTGTGGGCAAATTCCATATAGGCCTTGCTTTTTTTAGAATCAAGGCCTTCGACACTGTTAATACGGGTAAGATTCCAGGCAATCTTGAGGTTGTGACCAACTACGCCGCGGTTCTGCTGCCATCCATGCGTCGTGTCATGTGACCAGTCTTCGTGGAACTTTTCCTGTACAAAGGCACTGTTATCGTAGTCCGGAAAATGCTCGGTTATGGTATCTGCTGTGTTGATCAGCATTTTTTTAAGCCGCTCGTCACCGGTCGCCAGAAAGGCGTTGATAAGGTATGCCGGGGCATGATCGCCTACGCTGTTCCAGTTTTTGCGGGCCCGGTTGACGGTCAGGGATTCCGCCTTTGGATCAAATGTCACCGGATCGATATGCGAGAAGTAGCCTCCGAGCTTCCGGTCAAGGAAGTACTTGTCGAAAAGATTCACGGTCATATCGATGTCCGATGCAATTTCAGGATCGCCGGTAATTCTGTATGTCTGGGTCGGTCCGGCAAGTGCATAGATCTGCTCGTAGGCAGGAATGGCATCATAATCGTCACCGAATTCGGATGCAAAAATTTTCCGTTCATGGCCCCCTTTGATATCAATGCCATGGTACCAGTACGCTATGTTCTCGCTGGTGTCAACACAACGCATGTGTTCACGCAAGTACCTGGTGCCCTTTTCTGCCGCATCAAGATAACGGTCGTCACCTGTCATCATATAGGCCGATGCAAAGCCGTAGACGAGACGCGAAATCGTGTCGGTTTCCTGGCGATAGTTCCCGGTCTGGTCTCCTTCGAGCGAAATATTGGTCTTGTATTTCCGGTAATCAATATCGCCATTGCCGAACTGGGCCTTGAGATAGAAATCGCCGAGCTGCCTCACCTGCCGGATCCACCAGTCCTGTTTTTCGAAACGGAACTCTTTTTCGTCCCTGCCCAGAAATATGATATGCTTGGCTTCGAATTTCACTTCGTTTTCAGGAAAAAAGACACCATAGACATAAAGAAAACGACCACGGGCAAGCATGTCCCTGATCTGACCGGTACAGTCCATATATGCCTCTCCAAGGTTTCGTACCAGCTCAGCATAAGTGTTCGGAGTAAGCTTTACCTCGAAGTTCCTTCCGTCAGAAGTGTCGAGGCAGAAAATCTGCTTGTCCCAATCAAAATGGGTCACATAACCCTGAATAGTGTCAGAAAAGGTGAACTGCAGTGTGTTCTTTTCCATGATTTACCTCGTTTTTTTGGAGATAAGAATTACTGAAGAATGTGCTTTGACCTTGTATGTAGAACCATTGACCTTCTTTTCTTTACCGAATTCAGCAATATCCTGTGGAGATGGCAAAGATGTATCGGCATAAAGTGCCCAGTTCCTGCTCCTGATCGGCGGAATATCGAAAGCAAGCTCTTCCATGCTCATGTTAAGCATGACGTGCAGATCCGGTTCAGCTTCCCCTGTCCCTCCGAGAGTGAATGCCAGTACCCTGCATTCTGGATCATTCCAGCCGGGTGCATGAAGCTTGCATCCATGCCAGTCTACGTCTTTCAAGCCGCGATCGTTGACTATCGTACCGTTGAAGAACGTGCCCCTTCTGAGCGAAGGCAAGGCTTTGCGCAGCTTGATCATACCGGTGAAAAAGCTTAACAGGTCGGCATTTTTTTCGCCAAGGCTCCAATCGATCCAGTTGAGCCGGTTGTCCTGGCAGTAGGTGTTGTTGTTACCCTGCTGTGTATGACCGAATTCATCGCCGGACAGAATCATGGGGACCCCCTGCGACAACATCAGGATGGCAGCAAAGTTCTTGATCTCACGTTTTCGTAGCTCGTTGATCGCAGGATCGTCGGTCTCACCCTCTACGCCGTGGTTCCAGCTGTCATTGTTGTCGTTACCGTCCCGGTTCTCCTCACCGTTGGCGAAGTTATGCTTTTCGTTATATGAGACCAGGTCGATCATGGTAAATCCGTCATGGCAGGTGACAAAGTTGATCGAATTTACCGGTGTATGGCGGTTATGCTGGTAGATATCACTCGATCCCGAGATCTTCGCTGCAACTCCACCGACGATTCCTCCATCGCCCTTCACAAAGCGCCGGACCTGGTCGCGGTATATACCATTCCACTCAGCCCACCGGTATCCGGGAAAACTGCCAATCTGGTAGACGCCCGCGGCATCCCACGCCTCAGCAATCAGCTTGGTGTCGGCAAAGGTATCCATTAGCTCGATGTTCCATATCACCGGTGCATGGGCAAGCGGCTTGCCGTCCTCGCCCCGGCTCAGGATGGATCCTTCGTCGAAACGGAATCCATCGACATGCATATCCTTTACCCAGAATTCAAGGCAGTCGGTAATGAATTTCTCGACGATTGGATGGTTGCAGTTGACAGTATTGCCGCAACCGGTGTAATCCATGTAATAACGCTTGTCATTGTCTACAAGGTGGTAATAAACCGCGTTGTCTATTGCCTTGAAGCTGATTACTGGTCCTTGATGATTCCCCTCGTCGGTATGGTTGAATACCACGTCAAGAATGATCTCGATACCCGCATTATGAAGGGCCTTGACCATGTCACGGAACTCGTTGAGATGCTCGCCAAATTCGGGCTTGCTGCAATAGCTCGATTCAGGAGCGAAGAAGCCTACCGTGCTGTATCCCCAATAGTTGACGAGCTCGCTTCCGTCAGGTCCGGTACGAAGGGGATAGCTGGAATCGAACTCAAAGACCGGCAGTAATTCAACAGCCGTAACACCCAGACTTTTGAGATGGGGAATCTTCTCGATGACGCCGCTAAATGTCCCTGGATGCTTCACTCCGCTCGATACATCCCTGGTGAAACCCCTAACGTGCATTTCGTAAATGATGCTGTCTTTCATCGGAATTACAGGCGACTTGTCTCCCTCCCAGTCGTACCTGTTGACATCAATCACCACGCTGCGCATTGAGGTCCGGATATTGTCGCCATCGTTGCAGGCTTCGGCCCGATCGAAAAGACAATCGGTGTTGCCGCGGGCATAGGGATCAATGGCTACCTTGTTCCTGTTGAACAGATGTCCCTTGTCCGGTGCGTATTCACCGTCGATCCGGTAGGCATAGTGTGTCCCGTGCTTCAGGCCACGTACATAAACATGCCAGAAATGGAAAGTCCTGTTGACATAGGGGTCCAGACATACGGTCATGAACGGATGAAGGTCGTCATGCCTGTCGAAAAGGCAAAGCTCAACGCCAGACGCATTTTCCGAAAAAATTGAAAAATTAACACCTTCCGCATCTGGCGTAGCACCGAGCGGATGAGCCGATCCTTTTTCAATTACTAAATTTGTTTTTTTAGCCATGGTCATTTCCTTGTTTTTCGTCTTGATACCCTTGACTCACTTCAATAATGTTACCATCTGGATCCCTCACCCAGACCGATTTCCAATGTGGAATGAAACTGCTGAAATCGAGCGGCCCAAGAGCGATACTGAGCTCATTGCCGAATTGGTCCATGAATTCGCCGAGGTTATCCACCTGGAAGGCGATGTGCCTCCAGCCTGGATAGTTCTGGCCATCGTTGGCTGGTTGCGGTACCGGCCGTTCCTCGCTTGACTTGAAAAGTTCCAGGCAGAAATCATCGCATCTGATAAACACGATTGCATTGCCGCCATCAAGAGGGACGAATCTCGCCCTCCTGAAATTGAAATACCTGGCATAGAATGCTTCGGTTTTTTCAAGATCTGTACAGGAAAGTGCTACATGAACGAATTTCATGGCGATACATGTTGGTTAAGCAGGAATCAGATCGATGATCGTCCTGGCAAACAAATGAGCGTGCCCTCCGGTTCTTGCAGTCACAAGATCACCATCGACTACTACATCTTCGTCGACAAATTCGGCGCCGTAAGCCAGGGCATCCCCGTAGAGATTGTTGTGACAGACCAGTTTGCGACCCTTGATAGATTCGCGGACAGGAGCCATGAGCCACAGGCCATGGCAAATAATGCCCTTGACAATGCTTCTGTTTTCAAAAATGCTCTTCATCAGTGCGGACGCCGGGGGTATCTTCGAAAGATCATCAGTGTAGCGGAGCCTGTCTGAAACCATTCCTGCAGGAACAATTATGGCAGCAAACGAGGCGAGCTTCTCGTCGTCGAGATCTTCGAATGATTCCGAAACCTCAATCGGCAATTGGTATTCATGACCTTTGAAGGTCAGAGTCTGCTGGCCCCAAAGCCTCGATAACAGGTGAACTTCAGCCCCTTCTTCGAGAAAGCGGCGCTGATAATAGAAAATTTCGGGTTCGTAGAAATCGCTTTCCATGAGAATCCCTATTTTCTTTCCTTTGAGTTTCATGAATCATCTCCATTTTAGCCTGTTTCCGAATTAAGGCGGGTGGCATCGCGGGCTGCACACCGTCGGGTTTCTCTATTGACCGCATCTGACGCTGACGAGATGAGGATGGGCAGCTCCTTCCAGTACCAGATCGATGAGAAAAGGTTCATCGTCTGCAAGCATCATTGATATCGCCTCCTTGATCTGATCAGGCTTCTCTACTCTGACGGCATTGACTCCCATCGATTTCGCCATCAGGTCGAATCTGGTTTCCGGGACAGAAAGATCAAACGGGAGAGGCATTTCATGCTCAACTGAGCCGATCTCTTTCCAGTACTGTTTTAGGTTTAGCTGAAGCAGCCTGTAACTGCTGTTGTTGCAGACGATGAACTTCACTCCGATATTATGCCGCCTCGCAGAGGAAAGGGCCTGAATGGTGTACATCGAACCGCCATCGCCTGAGAATCCTATGACCACCCTGCCGGGATTGGCGAGTTTGGCTCCGATAGCCCCGGGAAAACCGACACCCAGAGAGCCGCCCCGTGTACAGAAATAGGAGCCCGGATACTTCGGTGGGAAATACCTGGTAACTGCCGGACTGTTGGTTAATGCCTCATCGAAAATAATCGCGTCATTGGGAAGCAACGGTGCCAGCTCCTCCATAAACCGTGACATATACATCGGCATAGCAGCATGGTTTGTAGCATCGGCTTCAAACTGGGCTGCAAGGATTCTCCTGTTTTCAGTCTCGATCATTTTCGCCCGTAACTCAGCCGCCTTGCGCTGCTCAGGGGTCATGGTTCGCTCAAGTTCAGAGGCCAGAGCATCAAGAGTCGTTTTCGGATCGGAAACGCTGCTGTGATCGACTCTGTGGTTTTTCGCGATTTCGTAAGCATTGAGATCGATATGCATGACAGTCGCCTGCTCGTCATACACGATGCCAAGCTCTGGAAAAACTTCGGGAAGCATATAGCTGCCGACAATCAGCAGCACATCGCCTTTCCGGGTTATCGGCAGGCTTGATGCACCAAACATATGTCCTGTGGTACCGCAATAGAGCGGATGAGTGGTATCCATGTTCAGGTCTCCGACGTCAACCCCGTAAACCTCTGCTCCGAGAAGCTCCGCAACGCGGGTGAGCTCTTTTTCTGCTTTTGACTGGGCAACACCGTCACCCATAAAGATGACCGGCCTGGAGGCATGGTTTAGCTCTCTTGCGAATAGTGTGATTTTTTCCGGATCGGGCAGCGTCGCTGTGTCGGGGACATGCGCCGGAAACACCTCTTCTTCATTGATTTCGCTCATAATGTCGAGCGGCAGGCAGACATACACCGGACCCATTGGTGGAGTCATCGCGATCTTGACCGCCCGGCGCAAGGTGCGCAAAAGAGATTTTTTATCATAAACAATGGTGGCGTATTTGGTAACCGGCTCCATCATGGCAGTCAAGTCTGCGGCCATCTGGGCATCCATGTTCATATATTTTATTCCAGCATCACCGGCGATACAAACCAGTGGGGCATGCCCTCTCATAGCCTGGTAAAGTGCCCCGACAGCGTTGCCGATGCCTGGGCTGCTGTGTAACTGCACAAGAGCCGGTCGTTTTGATGCACGGGCATATCCGTCCGCCATCATGACGGCTACCGACTCCTGCAGCGCCAGCACATACCTGAGCTGCGGATAATCGGCCAGTGCATCCAGGAAACCCTGCTCGACAGTGCCGGGATTACCGAACATGTAGGTGAATCCGTCGGCTATCAACTGTTCGATTACCTTGATATTTCCGGTTTTACCAGCCATAACGCTTCAGATCATTGTTTAAAACTTCGACAAATTTTTCACCCATTTCATAGGAGCACTGCAGAGAACGGGCCGTAATGAACGGATAGTCGACAATTACAGATGTTTCCTTTCCGAAATTTCCGTGGTACTGACCTTCTGAACCGACTGCGTCGCTCAGGATATATTCCAGCACATACGGTGGGGGACCAATGTTGAAATCGGTATGCAGAAAGCCTGTGCCGTCATGGTAATCATATTCGATGCAATGTCCGGTCACGTGCTTGCCTTTAATGATGCTCCTGCGCTCATTGAAGTCCCTTGCAAACGCCAGCGCAGCAACACCGTAGCATATTGCAGCAATCGGCTTGTCTTTCCTGTAGAATCCCAGAATAAGCTCATGCAGACTCTGGTTGTTGACAAGATCCACGATCGGGCCGCTGCCACCAACAACAAAAAGAGCGTCATACTCTGCTGTAAGTGACTCGAGCGACTCCTTTACTTTTGCATAGTATTGTTCAAGTGCCCTGAGGAATCCGGGAGCGGAATAATAGGGGCGTTCAGGAATAAAAGATTTAAGGGATAGTGGCTCAGCGGTGCGATTCTCTGACATAAAGGCAGTCACGTCTGCCTCATGTTGAGGTGTCGTCACGCAAACACCAAGCGGGGGATCCACATAGCTCGAATCGTAACTGGGAGGAAGCGCTTCTGCCGGCTTGCCGTTTGGCGTCATGAAATCAACCTTGTAGCCGGATGCTTCGAGCTTGTTCAGCGGACCAACAAGCTCAATCCCCCAATACCCGTACTCTGAAAGTACAGCCAAGACTTTATGTTTTTTCATCACCTGGTTTGTTATAATTGTGATTAAAAACAGAACCGTCAATGCAGAAAACTACACCCGTCAGTTCTGTAGAACAGTTAATGTCGATTGCGACTTTCATGCCAGTGATCCATCCGGATACTGAACCATCCCTGCAAAATGGATCGCGATTTTGCCGTTACTAAGCACCCAGCTATCGGCAAAACGCATGTTCGAGGTACCTTCGGCAGTTCTCATAGTTATTTGTTCGGTTATCATGAGTGTCATCGGATTCTCGGTTTCCGACCAGTACACAATCTCTGTCTCCAGGCCATCAATACCGAGAATCCCCTGCATGTGCTCACGCAGTTGCTCCCGCCCCTTATAGATGAGGGGTTTTTTCATGAAGCTGCTTATCAGAAGCGCATCGTCAGTGTATTGATCGAGCAGCGCCTCAATGTTCTTATCCAGTATATGCTGTATGTGTTCGGCATACATGCGCCCCATCTGGGTATCAGGAACGTTTTTCATACTTACTCCTTGGTTTTGATGATTGTGTATCGCCCCGGTTGCCCACAAATACCCACCGATAACTATATCGGCTGCAGCAGCGACATGGGGTCACAATTTCGCCGATCCTTCATGGTAATTCAGCGAATTGACGACATATTGCTCAATGACCGGCTTTCCGGTTGTGACAGAGCTCTTTACGACCCAGTCCTGATCAGCATCGAGTGTGATCCTTTCACT
>NZ_MPJE01000083.1:0-59322 GCF_001975465.1 Chlorobium sp. KB01 | reverse complement strand
GCGCTATCGGACTTTTACTTCGAAAATCTCCTGCGCCCGTTGCTCATGAATTATTCAGGCTAAGAGAGATCGCATGGGCTATGAAGATTACTTGTTATGGAGACACAGGATAACTACAGGTGTTTCGACGCAATGTAATTATGGTCGTTTTCATCAGGCATATTCAAAGTCAACTTCGAAGAGTCGGGGAATTAGGGGATCGAAGCTACCAAAAGAGATACAAAATCCTGCTGCGGGGCCTTCTGCTAAGCCACTCGTATTGTTCAGTATTCCAACTGACTTGGACTGGATGGGGCTTGATTGGTCTACAGTGTTAGGTTCCGGATTATCTTTACAAAAATTGAGTGACCTTCCCTGTGTCTATAAAATGGTGGATAAGAAAGTGAACGATGTTGTTTATATCGGTCAAACTTCAAATTGTCGAAGCAGAGATTCAACAACCATTCCGTTCTTATGAAGATAAAATCGGATTTTGAGCATTACGAGGTTCACGTCTCTATTCTTGACTTGAAAATTTTGCCACACCAGCTTCATGAAATCGAATCTGACTTGTTAGGGGCTCATTATCATTTAAAAAGAACGGTGCCAAAATATCAATATGGAGGATAGTGTAATTGGTGGATCGCTGCCCAAAAGCTTAATTCGCTTCTTTTTTTTCGGTGAAGCGCTAATTGCTTGTCAATTTATTATTTCGTTCAGGCATCCCATGATGCCGAAGATGCTGCAGGTAAGGCCATAATTGCTCGTTTTTTAAGTTGATCGAATAATGTCGGTGCATCATCTAACCACCGCATCCGCACTGTATTCTCCTCGTCAGGTAGCTTGACCGCTGAAAAATATTTCCCCGCTCTGTTTTGCAGGAAATCAGGATTCGTATATTGGCTTTACTTGCATGGGATACCTTGCTTTACCATGAACAGTTTCTCCTGTATCACGGGAAAAAACGTATTTTTCTCTTTAAGGATGTTTTTTTACGCTCAGCGGCAATGCCGCTCAACAACTTTAGTATAGGGTAGTTATGAAAAAAACCGCATTGTACGCCTGGCACGAGAAGGCCGGAGCAAAAATTATCGATTTCGGCGGCTATCTGATGCCGGTTCAGTATGCAGGCATTATTGCCGAGCATAGGGCAGTGCGGAGCGCTGCGGGGCTTTTTGATGTCTCCCACATGGGCAACTTTTATGTCAGGGGCAAAAGAGCACTGGAGTTCCTTCAGTCCGTGACGACCAATGATATCTCCAAGGCCAAGGACGGTCAGGCACAGTACAATCTCATGCTCTATCCAAGCGGTGGTATTGTTGACGATCTGATTATCTATCGTATTGACAGCGAAACCTTTTTTCTCATTGTCAACGCAAGCAATGCCCCGAAGGATTATGCCTGGCTGCAGGAGCATATCGGCCCGTTTGACGGTGTTGTGCTTGAAGATCATACCGATCGTCTCTCCCTGATTGCCCTGCAGGGGCCGCTGGCGCTGAATATTCTTTCGAGAGTATTTCCTTCGGCTGAAGTCAACTCGCTTGGATCATTCCACTTCTGCAGTGCGCTGTTCAATGGTTCGGAGGCTATCATTGCACGAACCGGTTATACCGGAGAGCAGGGTGTTGAGATCTGTCTTTCGAATGAACAGGCGCAACCGTTATGGGAAGCGCTCATGGAGGCGGGAAAAGAGGATGGTATTCAGCCAATCGGTCTGGGTGCCCGTGATACGCTTCGCCTTGAGATGGGTTATTCACTTTACGGCCATGAGATTGATCAGGATACCAATCCGCTTGAAGCCCGTCTGAAGTGGGTGGTCAAGATGGAGAAGGGGCATTTTATCGGCAAGGAGGCCTGCCAGCAGGTTGAAAGTAACCTCCAGAGGGGTGTTGCCGGATTCTCGCTTGAAGGTCGGCTGCTCCCCCGCCAGCATTTCAAGGTCTATAACAGTGACCGCCAGGAGATCGGCTGGGTATGCAGCGGCACCCAGTCACCGACGCTGCAGGAGCCGGTAGGTACCTGCAATATTGTTCGCCAGTATATAAAACCGGGAACACCGATTTTTGTAGAAGTTCGTGGCGGTTTCCACAGCGGTGTGATCAGGAGTCTGCCGTTTGTTACAACCTCTCTGGGTTGACGGTACAAGTTATCAAGGAGTGAGAGCACAGTGAAAATGAAAAGAGAGAAAAAAGCAGCCAAAGGGAGTGCTCCGGACAGGACGATGCTCAAAAAGGAGATCATCGGCATTGCTTTTATGCTGGGCTCTCTCTATCTGATCTGTGCCATCCTGAGTTTTCATCCCGATGATGAAGCGAGCTTTGCGGCTCTTCGCTGGTATGATATATTCGGCAAAGCCGCCAGTGATATTGCCGAGAGTATCCATAATCCTTTCGGCCTTCTTGGTGCGCGGCTTTCGGCCTTCTTTATCAACTCCTTTCTTGGTTATCCGGTTATTCTGCCTGTGCTGTCCATGTTTTTCTGGGGCTGGTCACTGCTTCGGGCAAAAAGTCTCAAACCTGCGCTCTTCTTTTTTCTTTACAGTGTGGTTATCTCGATTGTTGTGGCTTCCATGTTCGGACTCACGTCAGCTCCATTCAGTGATGTCATGGCCGGAACAATCGGGCGTATGCTTGCCGCACTGCTTTCAACGGTCATAGGATTTACCGGCGCATGGGTTTTGCTCGGTGTGATTGCCGTTGTGCTCACCTTCTATATGGGTAAAAGTGTGTTTGCGGCACTCTCACGGATTGTTGTTACGGTCATGAGTGCGGCCAGCGTTCCGGCTGAAGCCATCAGGGTGTGGAATGAAGAGCGGCGCGAAAAAAGGGCCGAAAAGAGAAGGGTCAAAGAGGAAAAGGCCTTGCGGAAAAAGGAGGAGCAGATGCGATCTGTTCCGGCACCGGCACCGGTTATGCAACCGAAGGAAGAGCCTCGTCCGGCTGTTCCGCTCACTTATGATGAACCTGTTCTGCCGGCAGATGCAACTCCGGCGGCAACTCCGGTCGCATCTACCACCCTGCAGCAGTTGATCTCCCAGGTTCCCGGTGAGCCTGAGATGATTATTCATCAAACCGTTCGGGAAAAAGAGGCCGATCTTGATGAACGTCGTCTGAAAGTGCAGACCAGGGACCGTGAAGCTTACCGCTTTCCCTCGATTGACCTGCTGGAAAAGGTACCCGAGGATAATGACCATATCGATGAGCATCACCTCGCCGAAAGCAAGCGGAAGCTGCTTGAGAAGCTTGCGATCTACAAGATTGAGGTCAAGAGAATATCGACAACTGTCGGGCCGCGTGTGACCCTGTTTGAACTGGAGCTTGCGCCGGATGTAAAGGTGAGCCGGGTTAAATCCCTTGAGAATGATCTTGCCATGGCTCTTTCCGCCCGTGGAATCAGGATCATTGCTCCTATTCCCGGTAAAAATGCGGTCGGAGTCGAGATTCCCAACGGAAAGCCGAAAACGGTCTGGCTTCGCTCGGTGCTGCAGGTTGAAAAATTCAAGAACAGCAAGATGGTTTTGCCGATTGTACTCGGCAAAACCATTGCCAATGAGGTCTACATTGCTGATCTGGCGACCATGCCGCATCTGTTGATAGCAGGCGCAACCGGTGCCGGAAAGTCGGTCTGTATCAATGTTATCATATCAAGCCTGCTCTATGCATGCAGCCCTGACAAGGTCAAATTTGTGATGGTTGATCCGAAACGGGTTGAACTCTTTCAGTACCAGCATCTGAAGAACCATTTTCTCATGCGTTTTCCCGGTATTGAGGAGCAGATCATCACCGATCCCCAGAAGGCGGTCTATGCTTTGCGGTGTGTGGTCAAGGAGATGGAGCTGCGTTATGAGACCCTTGAAAAGGCGGGTGTGCGCAATATCGGTGACCTTAACCGCCGTTTCCCTGAAGAGGCGCTGCCCTATATTGTTGTGGTCATTGATGAGCTTGCCGATCTCATGATTACGGCCGGACGAGAGGTTGAAGAGCCGATCATCAGGATTGCCCAGCTTGCCCGTGCTGTCGGCATTCACCTGATTGTTGCCACCCAGCGCCCTTCGGTCGATGTCATTACCGGCATTATCAAGGCAAACTTCCCTTCACGAATTGCTTTTCAGGTGGCAAGCAGGGTTGATTCCCGCACCATTCTCGACAGCTCGGGTGCCGATCAGCTTCTTGGAAACGGTGATATGCTCTTTCAGCCATCCGACCAGCCAAAGGCGATGCGTATTCAGGGGCCCTATGTCTCCTCGGGAGAGGTGGAGGCAATTACCTCCTTTATCGGCTCCCAGCATGCGCTCAAGAATCTCTGTGTGCTTCCTGCTCCCGATTCCCAGAAAGGGAACGGTTCCCAGTCATCCGGAAGTACGGAGAAGGATGGGAGGGACAGCATGTTTGAGGAGGCGGCACGTCTTGTGGTTATGCATCAGCAGGCCAGTGTTTCGCTTCTGCAGCGTCGTTTGAGGCTCGGGTTCAGTCGTGCGGGAAGAGTGATGGACCAGCTTGAGTTCAGCGGGATTGTCAGTGAAGCTGACGGCAGTAGAGCAAGGGAAGTCCTCATCAATAACGAGGACTCCCTGGAGCTACTCTTGAGAAATCTTGACGCCTGAGCCGGCACCACTATTGATTTGTTCCGAAACCCGATTACTGCGTTGGGTGGTGCTCAAAATCCTCATGTACTGCGTGTACATTCCGGTTTCTGCGCTCCATCCGCCTTGTTCCCGGGCTTCTCACGACAATCAATAGCGGTGCCTTAATCTATACGGGATTAGACGGATTCTACGCGGACAATCTCGGGATTAGCCTTTTTGATTGCCTGCTCAACGCCTGCACGCAGGGTGAGTGTGCTCATCGGGCATGAACCGCATGCGCCAAGCAGCTTCACATCAACAACCATATCCTTTGAAATTCCTACAAGCTGGCAGTCGCCACCGTCAACCTGAAGGTATGGGCGTACGGTTTCAAGTGCAGCTATAACCCTGTCGTAAATCGCATCACTGTTAGGCAAATATTCCTTACTGGTGCTCATGATCTGAATGATTTTGTAATGATTGGAAATAGAGTGTCCGGTCGGAGATTCAAAGCACTAATATTAAACCTCCGACGCAAAAAAACAACAGGACATTGCTATTAATTTCCTGAACCTTATTTCGCAGCGGCATTTTCTGCATTGGTTATGGAGACCCTTCGTGCAACTTCCATTGCTGCGCGGTTGACCGCTTCGGATGTTGGCGAACCGGGGTGATCAAGAATATAGGGTGTTCCGCTGTCACCGCCTTCACGCACCTGCCGATCAATCGGAATTGCGCCGAGGAAGGCCAGTCCATGGGTTCTGGCAAAGATTTCGCCACCGTGGTGGCCGAAAATGTAATCTTTGGTTCCGTCCGGCAGTTCGTAGTAGCTCATGTTCTCTACCAGTCCGAGAATCGGAACATCCACCTTGCGGAACATACTGACCGCTTTTGATACATCGGCAAGCGCTACGTCCTGTGGTGTTGTAACAATAACCGCTCCGGTCAGCGGAAGGGTCTGGACAAGGGTGATCTGAATATCACCGGTGCCGGGAGGCATGTCGAAAATCAGATAATCCAGCTCTTTCCACTCAACCTCATTGATGAACTGCTTGATGGCGCTTGATGCCATCGGGCCTCGCCAGACAACTGCGGTATCAGTGTCAACCAGAAAGCCGATAGACATCAGTTTTACTCCGAACTTCTCAAGAGGAACAAGATTCTTCTCCGCCACTACCGGTTTTGCGTCAAGGAGACCGAACATGGTCGGAATGCTCGGGCCGTAGAGGTCGGCATCAATCAGGCCGACTTTGGCTCCTGTTTTGGCCAGTGTGACTGCGAGGTTTACCGCAAAGGTGGATTTTCCGACTCCCCCTTTTCCGGATGCTACGGCTATGATGTTTTTGACGTTTTTCAGTGGTTTTTCGCTGCAGCAGGTGTGAGGCTCTCCGTGATGGTGACCTCCGTGATGGCCGCAGGAGGAGGTGACTTTCGAGCTCATGGTTACCTCAATGGCAGAAACTCCCGGTACCTGTGCGTTGACTGCCGCTATACAGGATTGCTTGATCTGCTCTTTGAGCGGGCATGCCGGTGTGGTAAGCATTACCGTAAACGAAACCCTGTTTCCGCTCTCAATCCGGACATCGGATATCATGTTGAGTGTAACGAGATCCCTGTTCAGGTCGGGGTCATTGACGGTACTGAGCGCTGCGATAATTTGCGCTTCTGTTATTATGGACATACGAGTGTGGCGATTAATGGTTAAGAGCGGTTCTCGAAGAAAAAGATGATCAGCTTTCAGCGGGTGCCTGCGCCCTATTTCTGCATGAAGCGAAGCGAAATCGGTACCCCTTCAAGCGAGAATGTTTCACGCAGCTTTTTTTCAAGAAACTTGATGAAATTGGTCTGCACAAGTTCCGGATCATTGCAGAAAAATGCAAATATCGGCCAGTGGGATTCGATCTGGGTCATATATTTGATTTTCAGCTCCTTGCCGGTTCTGCTTGACGGGTGCTTTTGCTGTAGAGTCTCTTCAAGGAAGCGGTTGAGGGCACTGGTGCTTATTTTCCGGGAGCGGCTTTCACTGATCTGCTGTGCGGTATCAATGGCGCGGTAGAGATTCTTTTTGGTTAGCGCTGAAATAAACAGCACCGGTATGTAGCCGAGGTTGCCCATGCTGGAGCGAAGATTATCCTCGTAGATCTTGCTGGTCTTTGAATCCTTTTCAATCAGGTCCCATTTATTGACGAGCAGGAGTGCTCCTTTTTTCTTCTCGACCGCCATATTGATGATTTTCAGATCCTGCTTTTCGATGCCGGGTGTGGCATCAAGCATGACGAGAGCAACATCGCACCGCTCAAGAGCCTTCTCCGTCCGCAGTGAGCTGTAATACTCAATACCCCGGTCTATTTTGGTTCGTTTTCTCAATCCTGCGGTATCAATCAGAACGAACTCCTGCTTTTTGCGGGTAAAGCGGCTGTCGATGGCGTCACGGGTTGTGCCCGCTATGCTTGAGACGATATGGCGGTTTGAATTGAGCAGCGCATTGACAAAGCTTGATTTGCCTACATTCGGCCTTCCGACGATAGCAAGGCTTATGGCAGAGTCCTTTTCATCAGGAATATCTTCAAGTTCGGGGAAAGTTTCAAGGATATCGTCGAGCATATCCGCAACCCCGCTGCCATCTTTTGCCGAGATGAAGTATGGTTTTGTGAAACCGGTACTGATAAAGGATTCTGCCTCGATAATGAGCTGGGGGGATTCGACCTTGTTGACCGCAAAGAAGAGCTGCTTGTTCTGGAAGTTGCGTTTCAGAAGCTTGCCGAGTTCGAGATCCTCGTAGGAGAGTCCGGCACGGGCATCGGTGACGAAAACAATAATATCGGCATCGCGAATGGCCATCAGGGTCTGCTCAAGCATCGCCTTGCTTATGAGGTCGCTCTCGGCGTTGTAGCCGCCGGTATCCATCAGGAGAAACTGTTTTCCCTGCCACTCTCCATCTGCGATATGGCGGTCCCTTGTAACGCCGGGCGTACTGTCAACAATGGCACTTCGCTGGCGCAGGATTCTGTTGAAAAGGGTCGATTTGCCGACATTGGGTCGGCCCACCAGTGCGATTAAAGGCTTCATAACAGCAGATGCAGTCTTGGTAAGAAAAGTTGGTCCGGACTCCCCTGGAATTCCTTTTTAGATATAAGGTATAATTTGTAGAATTAAGTGAAATAATTTACATTGATGAACTTTATTTTTCGGAAAAGTCCAGTTAATCCTATTGTACAGCATGAGCAAGACGTTAAGTTTCAAAACATATTCAGCCAAGCCTGTTGAAGTCGAGCGGAAGTGGTATATCATTGATGCAGAAGGTCAGGTCCTTGGCAGAATGGCTTCTGAAATCGCAAAGGTCCTTCGGGGCAAGCATAAGGCGCAGTTTACGCCGCATATTGATACCGGTGATTTTATTGTTGTGACCAATGCGGCAAAAGTTGCCCTGACGGGTAAAAAAGAGGATCAGAAATCCTACTTTTCGCATTCGCACTATCCCGGTGGCGTCAAGATTGATCATGTCAAGGATGTTTTGAAGAAAAAGCCCGAGAAGGTTATCGAGCATGCCGTCTGGGGAATGCTGCCGCACAATAATCTCGGCCGCCAGCTTTTCAGGAAACTCAAGGTCTATGCAGGCCCCGAGCATCCGCACGCTGCGCAGGTACCTGTTGAAATGAAAATAAAATAAACCATAAAGAATAGGTAATGAAAGAGGTTATCGATACAGTAGGACGCCGTAAAACCTCCGTGGCAAGAGCATTTCTGAGCCCGGGTAAAGGTCGGATCATCATCAACAAACTGCCGGTTGAAGAGTATTTCAAGGATGAGTTCAAGCGTCAGCAGGCTCTCCGTCCGCTTGTGCTTACAGAAAAAACAGAGGATTTTGATATCAAGATCAACGTTCAGGGCGGCGGTGTAAGCGGCCAGTCCGGAGCGGTAAGTCTTGCCATTGCCCGCGCTCTTACCCAGTTTGATGAAACTGCCCGTGTTGTCCTAAAAACCGAGAAGCTTCTGACCAGAGATCCGCGTATGGTAGAACGGAAAAAATTCGGTCGCAAAAAAGCCCGCAAACGTTTCCAGTTCTCGAAGCGTTAATCCCGGCTATCCGTACTTGCTTTTGTATTTAAGTAAACAACTTCACATATCGTGCTCATCCCGACGCAATCGGGATGAAGCTTACCGGAAGTGTCCGGCGCTCCGGCGCCGGATACCGGTCAGTAGATGCACGGTAGAGGAATAACTAAACCACAGGAAGAGAAGAGATGTCGCATTTCCAGCTTGAAGAGATGCTCCGCGCAGGAGTACACTTCGGTCACCTTGCACGCCGCTGGTGTCCGAAAATGAAGCCGTATATTTTCATGGAAAAGAACGGTGTTCACATTATTGATCTGCAGAAAACGGTTGTTCTTGCCGACGAAGCGCTCAAGGCTATTGAGGCTGTTGCGCAGACAGGCCGGGAGATCATGTTTGTCGGTACCAAAAAGCAGGCCAAACAGATTATTGCCGCAGAAGCCGAACGCGCAGGGATGCCCTATGTCTGCGAGCGCTGGCTTGGCGGTATGCTTACCAATTTCTCTACAATCCGCCAGAGTATCAGACGAATGAACTCCATTGACAGAATGGAGACTGACGGTACTTTCGATATGATTACCAAGAAAGAGCGTCTCATGCTTGGCCGTGAAAAGGAGAAGCTGATGAGGATTCTCGGCGGTATTGCTACCATGACACGCCTTCCGGCAGCACTCTTTATCGTTGATATCAAGAAAGAGCACATCGCCATCAAGGAGGCCCGTTCACTCGGCATCCCGATCATCGCCATGGTCGATACCAACTGTGATCCGGAGCAGGTTGACTTTGTCATTCCTGCAAACGATGATGCGATCCGTTCGATACAGCTTATGGTCAAGGCCGTTGCCGATACGATCCTCAAAGCAAGAGAGCTGAAGTTTGAGCAGGAGGTTCTTGCCGATCTCGATGAAGAGGATGAGGACGGCGAAGATGAAGAGATCAGCGAATAAGCAGCGTTTATAATACTTAAAGAGTTAAATATTCAATGAGCCAGATTTCAGCAAAAGACGTAAAAAGTCTTCGTGATATTACCGGTGCAGGGATGATGGACTGCAAAAAAGCCCTTGATGAAACCGCAGGGGATATAGAGAAAGCTATCGATTATCTTCGCAAGAAGGGTGCAGCTCTTGCCGCCAAACGGGCGGACAGGGAGGCCAACGAGGGAATGGTAACGGTTAAAATAGGTGATGATCGCAAGAGTGGTGTTATTCTTGAACTTAACTGCGAGACCGACTTTGTTGCCCGCGGTGAGGTTTTCACCTCTTTTGCTGCCGCGCTTGCCGACCTGGCTCTTTCGAGCGGAGCCGCTTCTCCGGAAGCTTTGCTTACACTCACTCTTGGTGAAGCCTATGGTGGTGAAACGGTTGATGGAGCAATAAAGACCATGACCGGCAAGCTCGGTGAGAAGATTGCTCTCAAGCGTCTTGTTTCCTGTGATGCCCATGACGGTCTGGTTGAGGCCTATATCCATCCTGGATCCCGGCTTGGAGCGATTATTCATGTTGCTACCGACAAGCCTGAACTGCTCGGGGAGCTGGCAAAAGATCTTGCCATGCAGGTTGCTGCAGCGGCTCCGATTGTTACCGACCGGTCGAAGGTTCCTGCTGATTATATTGCCAGAGAGTCGGAGATCTTTCGCCAGCAGGCACTCGGACAAGGCAAGAAAGAGGAGTTCGTGGACAAGATTGTTACCGGAAGGCTTGAAAAGTATTATCAGGAGGTAGTGCTGAGCGAGCAATCCTTTATCAAGGACAATAATACCAAGGTTGCCGATGTTCTTGGCGAGTTCAGGAAGCAGCAGCAGGCGAAAGTTGATGTTATTGAATTTGTCCGCTGTCAGATAGGAGAATAAAAAAAAGCCTCGTTGTTCGAGGCTTTTTTTTTGCCCTCTATTTATCTTTTATTTGATTTATTAACTCTTTGTTCAGGAGGAGAGGGAAATGCTGCAATACAAGCGCATCTTGCTCAAGATAAGTGGTGAAGCACTTGCAGGGGAGGACGGTTACGGTCTCAATGCCGAGATGCTTGAACGATACGCAGAGGAGATCAGGGAGGCACGGGAGCTGGGCGCTGAAATAGCGCTTGTGATCGGTGGAGGCAACATCTTTCGGGGTGTTTCCGAGGCGGCGGCGAAGATGGACCGTGTACAGGCAGACTATATGGGTATGCTTGCTACCGTGATAAACTCTCTCGCCTTTCAGGATGTACTTGAGCGCAAAGGTGTCTTTACCCGGCTGCAGACAGCAATAAAGATGGAGCAGATGGCTGAACCCTTTATCCGGCGCAGGGCGGTGAGGCATCTTGAAAAGGGAAGGGTGGTTATTTTCGGTGCCGGAACAGGAAATCCCTACTTTACAACCGATACGGCAGCGTCACTTCGTGCGATTGAAATAGAGGCCGATGTTATCGTCAAAGGTACCCGGGTTGACGGAATCTACGATTCGGATCCCGAGAAAAATCCTCATGCGGAGTTTTTTTCGAGTATCTCCTATCTTGATGTGATCCGTAAAAACCTCAAGGTTATGGATATGACCGCCATTACGCTCTGCAGTGAAAATGTGCTGCCCATTGTGGTGCTGAACATGAATGTGAAAGGAAATTTCACCCGCCTGCTTCAGGGTGAAAAAGTGGGCTCACTGGTTCATGGTGATTCCTGCTGAGAGAGATCCTGATCGTCCGGGCCGGCTCCGCCGGCCTCAAGCAAAGACTTGACTACCGGCTGTATATCCTGCCATTCAAATCCTCTGTTGTGCAGGAACTGCTCAAGCCGCTTCTTTTTGTCGGCTCCGGAGCGTGCATGCAGGGATCTGATTTTTTTCTCCGCCGCTTTCATGCAGAGTTCCCTTGAGTTCATCGCACTCACGAGGGTAGTGATAATGGTATCGGAAACCCCTTTTTTTCTCAGTTCGCTTCTCATTCTCAGTTTTCCCGCAGGCTTCCTCCTTGACCGACTCTGGATAAACTCCGCACCGAACACCCGGTCATCAATCAAGCCCTGAAGGGTCAGCTTCTCCATTACCGCTTCGATACAGCTTACGTCATACCCTTTTTTCCGGAGTTTGCGCTCAAGCTCATCCCGGCTATGACTGCGCAGTCCAAGCAGTTTCACGGCGAAGAGCATCGCCCCCTCTTTGTCTCTATCGGCCATATGGTTTCTCTTTCTGAATTGATCTGTTGAGAGAGCCTGTTCAAGCAAGAGCATGTACTCCTCCCTTGAATGTACGATGAAGCGTGATTCCTGTAAAGCATCATTTGCACTCGTAAAACACTGCTCGTTTTCAGCTTGACCGTTACACCCGGATAGGGTGCTATCAGGCACCTATTCATGATACGGCGAGAGCGGTCATCTGCTGCAGAGTGTTTTGACCAATACCGAGATGCGGGCGCAAGAGTTCCGGCTTTTTCTCTCTCTTCAATTTTGCTATATTCAATGCTTTAAGTTTCATGCAGATCGTTACCTGTGCGATCGCTCTTCAACTATCGTCAAGTGTAAAAGAGAGATGCCTCGCTATACCCCTGAACAGCTTGCCAAACGAAACGCTTCAATCTGGACCGATATACAGATCATTCTTGCGCCGATTCAGTTTCTCTTTTTTATTGCGGGTCTTGCTACTACAGCGCTCTATGCCAACGGTCTGTTTGTTACCGGTTTTTACTGGGTCAGCATAGCCATTCTTTTCAAGACACTCTTTTTTGCGCTCCTGTTCATTACCGGGATGTTTTTTGAAAAGGAGGTTTTCGATCAATGGGTCTACTCCAAGGAGTTTCTCTGGGAAGATATCGGCAGTACCGTTGCTGCTTTTTTTCATCTCCTTTACTTTTTTCTGGCCTGGCTTGGTTATTCCCAGGAAGTCCTTATCTGGGATGCTTTTCTGGCCTATTTCACCTATGTGATCAATGCATTGCAGTACCTTGTCAGGATTATTCTTGAAAAACTCAATGAGCGCAAACTCCGGATTGACGGCCGGATCTGACTCTTTGTGCACTTTCTTTGTCCCAAGATGCCCGATATGTTATGAACTACAGTTTTAAAAGACTCTGGAATACCACCTTTCTCTTTGTCGGACCTGCATGGTATGTGCTTGTCTGGATGATCTGGTCGTCGGGTCAGCTGCAGAACATCGGAGACAAAATCACCTTTCTCAGTGTGGTTATTCCGGGTTTTCTGCTCATTTACGGAGCCGGTTTTTTTATTGAAGAGTGGCATAACAAGAAACAGGCAAAGCGCTCCTGAAAAGGGAGTCCCGTTCCCTCCTGTCGTAATTTATCAACAATACACATCGGCGCCTGACGGTGTGAGAAGTATGAATATCCTATGCAGAACCTCTGGAATGATGCTGATCTTCAACGCTCTCTCAGAGAGTATGAAGGAGTTTCCGAGATGCCCAATGAACTAGCCGGGCTGGTCTATGCATCCCGCCTGCTTGGCAGTGAAAGTTCGCTGGTGATTCATGGCGGAGGGAACACCTCTGTCAAATGTGAACTGGTTGATATGGTCGGTAACAGGGCGGAAGTGCTCCTGATCAAAGCCAGCGGAGTTGATCTCAGCCAGGTTACCCCCCATGATTATACTCCGGTCAAACTGCGTCCCCTCCGTAAACTCGGTCAGCTTTTTAACCAAAATGACCGGATAAGCGAGGAGGAGCTGCAGCGTTTTTCAACCAAGGAGTTCAAGCACCTTCTGCTTCTGAACCTTTTCAGCCTTACCGACCATATGGCACAGCATCGGCTGACTCCTTCCATCGAGACGCTGCTGCATGCATTTCTTCCGCACCGGTACATTTTACACACCCACTCCTTTGCCCTGCTTACGCTCAGCAATCAGCCGAATGGTGAAGCGCTCTGCAGTGATGTGCTTGGTGCGAGTTTCGGCTCGGTTGACTATATCAAGCCGGGGATGGGACTTGCCCGTGCTGCGGCAGTTGTTTATGAGGCAAATCCGGAGATCGAGGGGCTGGTTCTGCAGAAACATGGTCTGGTTACCTTCGGCACTACCGCCAAAGAGGCATACACCCGCATGATTGATGCCGTCAGCAGGCTTGAAAAACGGATTGCAGCAACAGGCAGAAAAGCCTTTCCGAAGGTCACTCTTCCGTCAGCAGTTGCTTCAGTAGAAGATGCTGCTCCGATCATTCGGGGCGCCTGCGTTGAGGAGAAGTCACCGGGAACCAGGGAGTTCCATCAGTTTATTCTTGATTTCCGAACCTCGCCGGAAATTCTTGACTATGTCAACTGCAGGGATCTTATCGGGATGAGTCAGAAGGGGGCAATGACCCCTGACTTTATTGTCCGCACCAAGAACAAGCCACTTGTGGTTCCGGCACCTGATGCTGACGATCTTGCGGGGTTCAAGGCAGCCGTAGTGGATGCTATAGCGCACTATCGTGAAGCCTATACCGCATACTTTGAAGCAGAGAAACGTGATTCAGGCATGAAGGTCAGCATGCTTGATCCGCTTCCGGGAGTGGTGCTTGTGCCCGGACTCGGACTTTTCGGCCTTGGTAAAACCGCCCGCTCTGCAGCAGTCAACGCCGATATTGCAACAAGTACCGCAGCAGCCATACTTGACGCGGAATCAATCGGAACATTTGAATCCATCAGTGACCGGGAGGCGTTCGAGATTGAGTACTGGGATATGGAGCAGGAGAAGGTGAACAAGATTCATCATGATGTTTTTGCGGGAAAAGTCGTGATGGTAACCGGTGCCGCCAGCGGTATCGGCCTTGCAACGGCCAAAGCTTTCCGGCAGAGAGGCGCCGAGCTGGTGCTGCTTGATCTTACTCTTGAAGCGCTTGAACGGGCGGCTGAGTCTATCGGCGGCAATGTACTCGTCAAGACCTGTGATGTCACCTCACGCAAAGAGATCCGTTCGGCTTTCGATGAGGCGTGCCGACGGTTTGGCGGCGTCGATATTATTGTTTCCAATGTCGGAGCTGCGCTTCAGGGGCGCATCGGTGAAGTGGCTGATGAGGTACTTCGCAAAAGCTTTGAACTCAACTTTTTTTCCCACCAGTCCATCGCCCAGGAGGCCGTACGGGTGATGAAGCTTCAGGGTATCGGCGGTGTTCTGCTTTTCAACGTATCAAAACAGGCGGTCAATCCCGGTCCCGATTTCGGCCCCTACGGACTGCCGAAGGCGGCAACGATGTTTCTTGTGCGTCAATATGCCCTGGATCACGGTCGTGACGGCATCCGTTCAAACGGCATCAATGCCGACAGAATTCGCAGCGGTCTGCTTACCGAAGAGATGATCAAGGCCCGCTCAACTGCCCGCGGTCTGAGTGAGAAGGAGTATATGGCAGGAAACCTCCTGCAGCTTGAGGTTACCGCTGAGGATGTTGCAGAGGCATTTGTGCATCTGGCTCTGGAAACCAGAACGACAGGCTCAATCACAACAGTCGATGGCGGCAATATTGCAGCGGCCCTTCGCTGAAAGAGAGAACAGGTTCACTATAAACAACTACAACTGAACAGAGGAGACCCTTCATCATGGCGGAATACGACAAGGACAAACAGGCAAAAGAGTACTATACCGATATCCCGGTTAACAACTACGGTTTTTTCCTCAAAGGTGCCCACTCGGTTGACTGGGGGATGAAAAACCGGCTTTCGAGGGTTTTCCGGCCCGATACCGGAAAAACAGTCATGTTTGCTATTGATCATGGTTACTTTCAGGGCCCGACCACCGGTCTTGAACGTCCGGATGTCAATATTGTGCCGCTCATGCCGCATGCTGATGCCATCATGCTGACAAGAGGCATTCTTCGCACGACTGTCCCTCCGACACTGAACAAGGCTATCGTGATGCGCTGCAGCGGCGGGCCGAGCATTCTCAAGGAGCTCTCGGACGAAGAGCTTGCCGTTGATATTGAAGATGCCATTCGCATGAATGTTGCCGCCATAACCCTCCAGGTTTTTATTGGCGGTGAGTTCGAAACCCGGTCAGTGCGCAATATGACCAGACTTGTTGATATGGGCCTGCGTTACGGGATTCCCACCATGGCCGTGACGGCTGTCGGCAAGGATATGGTTCGTGATGCCAAATATTTCAGGCTTGCATGCCGGATTTCGGCAGAGCTCGGAGCACAGATCGTCAAGACCTACTATGTCCCCGAAGAGTTTGAAACCGTGGTAGCTTCATGTCCGGTTCCGATTGTTATGGCCGGAGGCAAGAAAATTTCCGAACTCGAAGCGCTTACCATGTGTTCGCATGCCATCCAGGAGGGTGCTGCGGGAGTAGATATGGGTCGCAATATTTTCCAGAGTGACGCTCCGCTGGCCATGATGAAAGCCGTAAACAAGGTTGTGCATGAGCAACTGGCTCCGGAAGATGCGTTTGCCTATTTCAATGACATCAAGTCGGAAGGATAACATAAAGAGTGCTCCGGTGCTGCGACAGAGTGGAGTGCTGTGTCGCGGCATTTTTTCACCGTTTTATTTTTTTAATGGAACCCCCGTGTCAATTGCGTGCAGTGTGCAGTCGGGGCGTATGACGTATTTTTATGAATATTGATGATATCAAGGGATTTTTTACCTCCAGGGAGCAGCTTGACATGGCTGACTACCTGACGCTCGATTACTATCTTGAGTGCGTGGGTGATATCGAGACGGCGCTTGCGCATTTTTGCAGTGAGCAATCGACTGCTCAGTGGAAGCGTGTTGATTATGATGAGGATTTCCGCCCGAGGTATGCGGCCAAAGTCATCAATCTGACGGTGGAGGGCGAGCTACAGGAGCTGAGCTATCCGGTCAAGCACTCCGAAACCGGTCCAATACACGCCTGTCGTATCACCATTGCTCATCCACACCGCAATTTCGGCCCGAAACTGCCGAACCTGCTCTCCGCAGTGTGTGGCGAAGGGGTCTTTTTTACTCCGGGAGTGCCTGTCGTCAAACTGCTTGATATCGGTTTTCCTGACTCCTATCTTCAGGAGTTTGACGGGCCGAAATTCGGTGTCGAGGGTATCCGTGATCTTCTGCAGGCCTATGACCGTCCGATATTTTTCGGTGTGGTGAAACCGAACATCGGTCTCAGTCCTGATGAGTTTGCTGAAATAGCCTTCCAGAGCTGGCTTGGCGGTCTTGATATAGCAAAGGATGACGAGATGCTTGCTGATGTTGACTGGTCAACACTGGTGGAGCGTTCCCGAGTGCTTGGTGAAGCGAGGAGGAGGGCGGAGAAGCAGACCGGAGAGCCGAAAATTTATCTTGCCAATGTTACGGATGAGGTTGACCGTCTGATTGAGCAGCACGATATAGCGGTCAGTAACGGCGCCAATGCCCTGCTTGTCAATGCGCTGCCTGTCGGGCTCAGTGCTGTCAGAATGCTTGCCCGCCATACAAAAGTCCCTCTTATCGGTCACTTTCCCTTTATTGCTGCATTCAGCCGGATGGAAAAATATGGCATTCACTCAAAGGTGATGACCAAACTGCAGCGTCTTGCCGGTCTTGACTCGATTATTATGCCCGGATTCGGCAGCAGGATGATGACCCCCGAAGAGGAGGTACAGGAGAATATTGCCGAGTGTCTTCAGGATTTCGGTCATATCCGTCGTTCCCTTCCTGTTCCCGGCGGAAGCGATTCTGCACTGACGCTTGAAACGGTTTACCGCAAGGTCGGCAGTGTTGATTTCGGCTTTGTGCCCGGCCGGGGCGTTTTCGGTCATCCCATGGGACCAAAGGCGGGAGCGGCAAGTATCCGCCAGGCATGGAGCGCTATCAAAGAGGGTATTTCGCTTGAGCGTTATGCTGCCGGTCATCCTGAGCTTCAGGCCATGATCGACGGGGCGCAGGGGAAAAAATAAGGAGCAAAGGCGGAGGTCTGCTTATGGGTCTGCTCGACGAGAGGGTTGCCGTTATTACCGGTTCTACCAGAGGGATCGGTAAAGCTATCGCCCATGAGTTTGTACGCGAGGGGGCAAAGGTGGTTATAACCTCGGCATCAAAAGCCAATATTGATGCAGCTGTTGCCGAATTTCCGAAGGATTGTGCCTATGGCTGTGTCTGCAATGTTGTTTCTCTCTCCGAGATGGAGCATCTGCTCAAAGCGGCGGTTGAGCGCTTCGGAAGGGTAGACTGTTTTATCAACAATGCGGGCATTTCGGACCCGTTCGGGAGTATCACCGACAGTGACCCTGAAGTGTGGGGCAGGGTTGTTGACACCAACCTTAAAGGGACCTATAACGGAACCCGTGCGGCAATAGGTTATTTTCTCAGGGAGAACCGGAAAGGAAAAGTTATCAATATGGCAGGTTCCGGTACCGACCGGAGTTCCAATACGCCCTGGATAAGTGCCTACGGCTCAACCAAAGCTGCCATCGCCCGATTTACCTATGCCGTGGCAGAAGAGTACCGGCATACCGGCATTTCGGTGATGCTGCTCCATCCGGGCCTGGTTCGTACCGGAATGGTCAGTGCAGAACATCCTACGCATGAACTTCAGCGGCAGCTGGCCACCTTCAACACCATTCTTGATATTTTTGCCCAGCCGCCTTCCGTTGCAGCAAAGCTTGCCGTGAAGCTTGCTTCAGCCTGGAGTGACACAAAAACAGGGATCTATCTCTCGGCTCTTGACGGACGCAGAAAAAAATGGTTGCTCCTGACCTGGCCCTTCCGTAAAATACTGCACAGAATTGATTGTCGAACCTGGTAAAAAGAGGATTGTCATGCTGAAAAGAGGTACCCCGGTAAGTGTGCTCTTTCTTGTTATGGTTACCCTTCAGGGTTGCTACAGCTTTACCGGCGGATCACTTGCTCCGAACATGAAAACCATAGCCGTTCCGGTTTTTGATGATCGCTCGGGAGCAGGTATTGCGCAGTTCAGGGGTGAGCTGTCGAAAGCTCTTGCTGACAGGCTGGAAGCTCAGAGCAGCTTTCAGGTTATTCCATCCATTGCAGGGGCAGATGCTCTGCTTGATGGGGTTATTACCTCTTTTTTCGATTATCCCGGTCAGCTTTCCAGCCGGACGGAGCGGGCGATAACGAACCGTCTTGTGCTAACCGTTCAGGTCAGCATGAGCAATCGAATCGACAAAAAAACACTCTTTAATCAATCCTTCACAGGATTTGCAGATTATCCCGTTGGTAATTACGTTGCAAGAGAGGAGGCAATCCGTTTCTGTCTCGGTCAGATTGTTGATGCGGTTTTCGATCGGGTTGTTTCGGGTTGGTAGGTGTTCCGGAGAATTTTATGGCTGTTTTTATCAATATGCTGGTATAGTTAACGGAGGAGTTATCATGGAATCAGGAAAGGAAATAGGATACCGTTTCGAACTCGCCCGCGGTTTTCTTGAAGAGGCTGAACTGGATTATTCCCTCAAACGCTGGCGTACCTGTGTTTCGCACTCCATACTGGTCATTGAAAATACCGGGCTTGCAATCCTGATGCTCTTTGGTGTCTCCTCCCTTACGCATAAACCGGGGCTGCATCTCTCCCGGCTTATATCCGAAGGAACGGTTTCGGAAGAGATAGCAGCTCTGATTGAAGAGATACTTCCGGATTTGCAGAAATATGATTCACATCTGAAAATGCTGGCGAAATATGGTGATGAGGCGGAGTTCCGGCTTCCCTGGAAGATCTTTGATGAAGAGAAAGGTGTGGCGGCAATCGAAGCTGCCCGCAAATGCATGCGGGTGAGTACCGAAATTGCTGAACTGGCTAAATAACTTTTTCAGGGCTGTTTCGTCCGATTGTAATTTTTGATTGTACTTGTGCATGAATATTCTTGTTGCCGGCAGCAGAGGCCAGCTTGGTTCAGAACTGAAACGGGTTTCGGGGCTGACAGGCAGTCATCACTATTATTTTTATGATCTTCCCGAACTCGATATTACGAATGCCGCTCAGGTGGAAGAGATCTGCCGGCTTCACTCGATTCAGGCGATTGTCAATTGTGCGGCCTATACTGCCGTAGACAAGGCTGAGTCGGATTCCGCATCGGCTTTTCTGGTGAACAGGGATGGTCCCGCCGTGCTTGCCCGGTGTGCCAAAGATCGAAATGCCCTGTTAGTACATATTTCGACCGACTATGTTTTTAACGGAGAGTCAAACGCTCCTTACCGGGAAAGTGACCGGGTTTCGCCGGCAAGTGTTTACGGCCTTTCCAAATGGGAAGGGGAGGAGGCTGTCCGCAGGATCGGCCCGTCACACCTGATTATCAGAACATCCTGGCTCTACTCCCCTTATGGCAGTAACTTTGTCAAAACCATGCTTCGGCTCGGCGCAGAAAAGTCCTCGCTTACTGTAGTGTTTGATCAGATCGGCACGCCGACCTGTGCGGCTGATCTCGCCTCGGCAATTGCCTCGATTCTGGATCGCTGTGACCTGTCGCATTGCTACGGCGAGACCTATCATTACTCCAACGAAGGAGTATGCTCTTGGTATGATTTTGCTGAAGCCATTATGGAGCTTGCTGGACTCTCCTGTCGCGTTTTGCCGGTAGAGAGCAGCGAATACCCGACTCTTGCAAGGAGGCCGGGCTTCAGCGTACTGAACAAGTCGGCTATAAAAAAATCATGGGGAGTGGAAATTCCTTACTGGCGCAGATCACTGGCAACCATGCTCAGGGAGATGCAGCGGGAAGCAACATGAACGAGTAACCTTTATAACAGGAAACAATGCATATACTGATCACCGGAGGAGCAGGATTCATAGGTTCACATGTCGTCAGGCACTTTCTGAAGAGCTACCCCTCATACACGGTCACCAACCTTGACAGCCTTACCTATGCCGGAAATCTTGCCAACCTTTCGGATGTTGATGCTCTGCCGAACTACCGTTTTATAAAAGGGGATATAACCGACAGCCCCTTCCTGTTGAGACTTTTTGAGGAGCAGCGGTTTGACGGAGTGATTCATCTGGCGGCCGAGTCGCATGTTGATCGTTCGATTGCCAACCCGACGGAGTTTGTGGTGACCAATGTTCTTGGCACGGTCAATCTGCTCAATGCCGCAAAGGCCTCGTGGCAGAGTGAGATGGAGGGAAAACGATTCTACCATATTTCAACCGATGAGGTTTACGGCTCCCTTGGAGCTGAAGGACTCTTTACCGAAGAGACCGCTTACGATCCCCACAGTCCCTACTCCGCATCCAAAGCCGCTTCGGATCACTTTGTCCGGGCCTATCATGATACCTACGGCCTTCCGGTTGTGATCAGCAACTGTTCAAACAACTACGGATCTTTCCAGTTTCCCGAAAAACTCATTCCGCTGTTTATCAATAATATCCGCAACAACAAGCCGCTTCCGGTCTATGGAAAGGGGGAGAACGTGCGGGACTGGCTCTGGGTGGTTGACCATGCCGCGGCAATCGATGTCATTTATCATCGGGGAAGGAGCGGCGAGACCTATAACATCGGCGGTCATAACGAGTGGACAAACATTGACCTGATCAGGCAGCTCTGCCGGATTATGGACCGGAAGCTTGGCCGCGGGGCGGGTGAGTCGGAAAAACTCATCACCTACGTTACCGACCGGGCAGGCCATGACCTTCGTTATGCTATTGACTCATCGAAGCTGCAAAGGGAACTCGGATGGGTTCCTTCGATCTCCTTTGAAAAAGGGCTTGAGCTGACCGTAGAGTGGTATCTTGCAAATCAGGAGTGGCTTGACAATGTGACCTCCGGCAGTTATCAGCACTATTACGAGAAGATGTATGGCGTGAAGTGACAGCATTACAACAAACAGTGAACAGTTTTTCCTATGCGAATTCTGGTTATCGGTGGTGCAGGCTATATCGGCAGTCATGTTACAAGAGCTTTTCTTGATCGTGGATACCGTGTTACGGTTTTTGATAATCTTCAGACCGGTTTGAGGGAGAATCTCTTTGAAGAGGCTCAGTTTGTGCATGGAGATATCATGCATCCCGCGCAGCTGCGCGCGGTTATGACCGGCGGAGGATTTGACGGCTGTATACACCTCGCGGCCCTGAAAGCTGCCGGTCAGTCTATGCTCCATCCGGAACGCTATGCCGAGGCAAATATTGCCGGTACGATAAACATCCTTAATGAGGCGACAGCTGCATTCCTCTCTCCGATTATCTTTTCCTCTTCGGCAGCGGTCTATGGAGCCCCCCAATATCTGCCTATCGATGAAGAGCACCCGAAGGAGCCGGAAAATTTTTACGGCTATACCAAGCTCGAAATCGAGCGGATGCTCGGCTGGTATGACCGGCTGAAAGGTCTGCGCTATGCGGCAATCCGCTATTTCAATGCGGCCGGTTATGATGTTCAGGGACGAATCAAAGGTCTTGAGCTGAATCCTGAAAATCTGCTGCCGATCGTGATGGAAACCGCGGCAGGTATCCGTCCCAGGCTCTTCGTTTACGGTGATGATTATCCGACCAGGGACGGAAGCTGCATACGGGATTATGTTCATGTCAGTGATCTGGCGGAAGCTCATGTCACCGCGTTTGAATATATCCGGAAGCATGACCGGAGCATTACGGTCAATCTCGGAAGCCAGAAGGGTGTCAGTGTCCTTGAAATGCTGGAGCGGGTTCGCGCTCTTACCGGAAAGGCTGTTCCTTCAGAGATTACCGGCAGGAGAGCCGGCGATCCTGCAGAACTGGTGGCGTCCGCGGCAAAGGCAGGGGAGCTGCTCGGGTGGGTGCCGAAGTACAGTGATGTTGATACCCTTGTCTCCTCGACCTGGAAAATGTATGAGAAATTTGCCCGCCATTAAGCTATTCGCGCTCTATCCATGATTATTCCTGTGATTCTCAGCGGTGGTTCCGGCACAAGACTCTGGCCTCTTTCCAGGGCGTTGTATCCCAAGCAGTTTCTCTCGATCATCGGAGAGAAGAGCATGCTGCAGGATACCGTGTTACGCCTTTCCCTGCTTGATGACCTGGGCCCTGTTTATACTGTCTGTAATGAAAGCCATCGATTTCTTGTAGCCGAGCAGCTCCGGGAGATAGAGGCTGAAATCGGGGAAATCATTCTTGAGCAGACGGGGCGCAATACGGCTCCGGCATCTGCGGCAGCGGCTCTTCTTATTGCAAGGAAGCATCCCGGCGCCCTGATGCTTGTTTTGCCTGCTGATCACGTCATTCTTGACCCGCAGGCATTCAGTGAGGCGATCTTTTCCGGAAGCGCTGCCGCCCGGGAGGGTGCGCTGGTCACTTTCGGCGTTGTTCCGCTCTCTGCTGAAACCGGTTATGGCTATATCCGGGCATCGCTTAAAGGTGAAGCGTATAACGGAGCTTATCCTGTTCTTGAATTTGTCGAGAAACCCTGCCAGCAGACCGCAGAGCGCTTTTTTGCTTCGGGCGACTACTTCTGGAACAGCGGCATTTTTCTCTTCAGGGCTGAAAGCTATCTGCAGGAACTCGAAATGTATGCCCCGTCGATACTCGGTGCATGCCGTGAGGCTATTGAGAAAGCTGTTGAAGATCTCGATTTTTTAAGACTGGATGCGGAAGCATTTCAATCCTCCCCCTCTGATTCCATTGACTATGCAGTGATGGAAAAAACCGGACGGGCACTACTCGTTCCCCTTGATGCAGGATGGAGTGATATCGGTGCATGGTCAGCGCTCTGGGATGTGCATGAGCGGGACGAAGCGGGCAATGTGAAGAAGGGCGATGTGCTGCTGCATGATGTCCGCAACAGCTATATCCATGCAACCAGCCGTCTTGTTGCCGCAGTTGGTCTTGAGGATCACATTATTATAGAGACCGCTGATGCGGTGCTTGTAGCGGCGAAGGATCGGGTTCAGGATGTTCAGTTGCTGGTTGAACAGCTTAACCGCAAGGAGCGTGATGAAGCTGTTATGCACCGCAGGGTCTACCGTCCATGGGGTTCCTATGAAACGGTCGATGTATCGGGCCGCTTCAAGGTCAAACGCATTACGGTGAACCCCGGTGCGGCGCTTTCGCTTCAGAAGCATCGGCATCGTGCCGAACACTGGATTGTCGTCAGGGGAAGAGCTCTGGTGACTGTAGAGGATCGAACAATCGAACTTCATGAGGATCAATCAACCTATATTCCTGTAGGCTCCTTTCATCGTCTTGAGAATCCTGCTCAGGTGCCTCTTGAACTGATTGAGGTACAGACAGGCGGGTACCTTGGAGAGGATGATATTGTTCGTGTGGAGGATCGTTACGGCCGGCAGTAAAACAGGGCAGGCTCCTTTGTTTTTGAATTTCTTTGACGGGATGATTAAAAATAGTACATTTTAAGATTATTGTTTAGTTGGCGTTAAACCTGTTAAATCTAAATATTCCTTTAATATGGCTGAAGAAATCAAATCTTCCGGACAGGCTCAGCAGCGCCAGGGTGATGTTGTCAAAGGTGATTTTTCGACAATTCTGGTCGGTGTTGGCACTCTACTTGACAGTACGCTGACCCCCCTGAGCAAGATCGTTGCCCAGACGCTTGATTCCCTGACGGTGGTAGCAAAACAGATTCTTGACGGCGTAAATTCAACTCTCGGCGGTAAAAAGTAAGAATAGGAATTTTTACGGTTGTCTTTTGCCGTTTCAGATATTTAAAAGGCACCTCTATAAATTGTTGTGAGCGGTTTGAGTACGAGGCGGACGGAGCGCAGAAACCGGAATGTACAAGGAGTACTTGAGGATTTCGAGCACCGCCCAACGAAGAAATCGAATCGTAGAACAAATTAATAGAGGTGCACATACAAGGTTTCAGGCAAGCTTTTCTGTTTATGAAAAGCTTGCCTGTGCTGTTTCATACCGGATTCTTGTATATTGACTTTTTTTATAATTGCAGGCCGGTTGCCTGCTGTTGATTGAATGACCTATAAGCATTATGGACGATAAATTCAGGGAGTATCCCTCAAATGTGCCCTATAGCACAGTAGAGGCGGAAGTTCTTGCATACTGGAATGAAAAGGGAATTTTTCAGAAGAGTCTGGAGGAGAGACCGGCGGAGAGGGTCTACTCGTTTTACGAAGGACCACCGACGGTCAATGGCAAGCCGGGTGTACACCATGTGTTCAGCCGAACCATCAAGGATGTGGTTTGCCGGTACAAGACCATGCAGGGTTACCGGGTGCCGAGAATGGCAGGATGGGATACTCATGGATTGCCGGTGGAGATTTCAGTAGAGAAAAAGCTGGGTCTGAAGAACAAGTCCCAGGTTGTGGAGTATGGTGAAGGGGATTTCAATGCTGAAGCAAGGGCGCTTGTCTACCATCACATCGACGATAATCGCGAGGGATGGGGAAAGCTCACCGAGCAGATGGGCTACTGGGTTGATATGGACCACCCCTATATTACCTGTACCAATAATTATATCGAGTCGGTTTGGTGGGCTTTGAAGACCATTTTCGATAAAGGGCTCATCTACAAGGATTACAAAATTGTCCCGCAGGACCCGAAATCCGAGACGGTGCTCAGCTCTCACGAGCTTGCCCTCGGTTACCGGGAGGTGAAAGACCCGAGTGTCTATGTGCGATTTCGTCTGAAGGGTTCGGAAGAGTCTTTTCTGGTCTGGACAACGACTCCCTGGACATTGATTTCAAATGTGGCGCTCTGTGTAGGCAGCGATATTGATTATGTGAAGGTTCGGAACAGAGAGAGCGGTGAGGTATTGATTCTTGCCCACTCCTGTCTTCAGGTGCTTCTTGAGAAAAATGAAGAGGGGGAGTCACTCTGGCAGGTTATTGCTGAACTGAAAGGGCGGGATCTTGAAGGGCTCGATTATGAGCCGCTTTTCAGCTATATCCAGCCCGAGAAAAAGTGCTGGTATGTCACCGCCGGAACATTTGTCTCCACCGGGGACGGTACCGGAATTGTTCACATCGCTCCGGCTTTCGGTGCCGATGACTATGAGATTGCCAAAAAATATGATCTCCCGATGCTCCAGCCGGTTGCCCGCAACGGCTGTTTCACGGCTGAAGTCAGCGACTATGACGGTATGTTTTTCAAGGATACCGATCCGCTCATTATCCGTCAGCTCAAGGAGGCAGGAAAACTCTACCGCAAGGAGACCATTACCCACACCTACCCCTACTCCTGGCGTTACGATGTGCCGGTGATCTACTATGCAAGGGAGTCCTGGTATATCCGGACTACCGCTATTGCCGAGCGGATGGTGGAGCTGAACAAAACCATCAACTGGTGCCCTCCCGAGATCGGTGCCGGACGTTTCGGAAACTGGCTTGAGGAGAACAAGGACTGGGCGCTGTCACGCGAACGCTTCTGGGGTTCACCCCTGCCGCTCTGGGTTGCGGAGGATTTCTCCATCGGGGATGGTGCCGATTCGGGCAGACTTTTTGCCGTCGGATCCATTGCAGAGCTGCGGGAAGGCTTCATTGATATAGATACCGAACGCTATCTCCTCGGGGATGCTCTCGACAGGGGTCTCGTTGAGCTCGATCTGCACAAGCCCTTTGTTGACAGGATCTATTTTATCAGGGACGGCAAGCGCTTCAACCGCACACCCGAACTGGTTGACGTCTGGTTTGACAGCGGCTCCATGCCCTTCGCCCAGCTTCACTACCCGTTCGAGAACCGTGAACAGTTTGATCGCACCTTTCCGGCAGATTTTATTGCCGAGGGGGTTGACCAGACCAGAGGATGGTTCTACACCCTTCATGCCATTGCCACACTCATTTTCGACAAGCCTGCGTACAGAAATCTGATTGTAAACGGTCATATTCTCGACAAAAACGGTCAGAAGATGTCGAAATCAAAAGGCAACGTGGTGGATCCCTTTGAAACCATGGGTCGTTACGGAGCCGATGCGCTCCGCTGGTACCTGATGGTGACCAGTCCCCCCTGGAGGCCGAAATCGTTCAATGCCGATGAAATTGAAGAGGAGCAGCGCAAATTTTTCCGGGCATTCATCAACAGCTATAACTTCTTTGTGCTCTATGCCAATGTTGACGGATTCCGCTTTTCGGACCCCTCAATTCCCCTCCAGGAGCGTTCCGAGCTTGACCGCTGGGTACTCTCCTCTCTGAACACCCTTGTTGACGGTGTGCATATGCGCATGGAGCAGTATGATCTGACCGGTGCCGTCCGGCTGATCAACGATTTTATTGTTGACGACCTCTCCAACTGGTATATCCGCCGTTCACGCAAACGGTTCTGGAAAAGTGACATGGGGCCCGACAAGATTGCGGCCTATCAGTCGCTCTACACGGCACTGCTGACGCTGGCCAAACTGCTTGCGCCGTTTACCCCCTTTATTGCCGATCGTATCTACCTGAATCTGAACAGCATCAGCGGGCTTGAACCCTTTGAATCCGTTCACCTGGCAGCGTTTCCCCTGCTCGACTCTTCGGCTGTTGACCGTCCGCTGGAGCAGCGAATGAAAAAGGCGCAGATCATCACCTCCCTTGTGCGTACCATGCGTGAAAAGGCCTCGATCAAGGTGCGTCAGCCGCTGAAGCGCATTCTGCTTGCTGTTGACAATGCTGCAGCGCGGGAGGAGTACTCCCTTGTGGCCGACATCATTCTTGAAGAGGTCAACGTTCAGAAGATTGAGTATATCGAAGATGAGGGCTCCGTTATCAGCAAGAAGGTGAAGCCGAATTTCAAAACCCTCGGACCGCGTTACGGCAAGGAGATGAAGTCGCTTGCCGAGTCGATCAGGATCATGAGCCACAAACAGATTGCCCAGCTTGAAAAAGCGGGGAGGCTCTCTTTTGAGCTTGACGGCAAACTCTATGAACTGCTGCGTGAGGATGTTGAGATCATGCATGAGGATATCGAAGGGTGGCTGGTTGCATCCGATGAAGCTCATGGCATCATGGTTGCCCTTGACACCGAGATGACCGAAGAGCTCGAAATGCTGGGGCTGTCGCGAGAACTGGTCAGTCGTATCCAGTCGCTCCGCAAGGAGAGCGGATTTGAAATTACCGACAGGATTTCGCTTGCTATCGAAGGGTCGGAAAAACTTCTGGATGCGGTGCAGAGAAATGATGCGTATATTAAAGCTGAAACTCTCGCCACAGTTCTTGTGGCTACTTTGGGTGATCCGTTGTCTGCCGCAAAGGGGAAGAATGACCCGGTAAACGGTGAATTCTGCCGGTTATCACTTGAAAAGTATGTTAGTTAATCGTATTATTTCACTCTCTGTTTTTTACAGCTTTTTGTTAGAATCAGCAAATACGATGTATTATGGCGAAAAAAGGCAGCAGTGCTTCCAAAAAGGAAAATGAGGTTATTGAGGAACCGGTTCTGACCAAAACCTATCTGACCGATGAAGAGCTGGAGCATTTCCGTCAGCTTCTGCTCAAAAGGCGTGAAGAGGTGCTTCGTGACCTGGATATTCTGCGTTCATCTCTCTCCGATGAAAACGTGGAAGATTCAATAAATTCGAACTACTCCATGCATATGGCTGATCACGGCACCGAGACCATGAACCGTGAGCAGCGCTTCATGTTTATTGCCCGCGACGAGAAATATATCGGTTACATTGATCAGGCTCTTGACCGCATCAGAAACAAAACCTACGGAATCTGTATCAAGTCCGGCAAACCCATCCCGAAAAAAAGGCTGGAGGCTGTGCCGCACACCTCGGTGAGAATCGAGTTCAAGCAGGGGAAAAAGTAGGCTCGGGCTGGTTGTTTATCTTGGAATTACAAAAGGGAAAGGGCTGACATGTTGTGAGCCCTTTTCCTTTTTGTTTTTTAAATCCAAAATTCTGAATTCAGAATCTCTTCAGTCGTTCTCCTCTTTGTCGGTGGTGGCCTCTTTGACCTCGATGGGATAATCACCGCTGAAGCAGGCCGTACAGTAGCTGCATGTTTCATTTTCAAATGAGGGGACGCTGTTCATGAGTCCCTGCATGGAGAGGTATTTCAATGAATCAACACCGATATACTCCCTGATCTTTTCTATCTCCTCCTCTTCATTCTCCAGCGTGTCGAACATATGGGTCAACAGCTGGCGTTTGGTCGGGAAATCCATCCCGTAAAAGCAGGGGTTGGTGATAGGCGGAGAGCTGATGTGGAGATGGATGGCCTTGGGATCGGCTTCACGGATCAACTTGATCAGCATTTTGGCGGTAGTGCCACGGACAATCGAGTCGTCAATGAGAATGATCGGTCTCTCCATGAGTACACCGCGCACAATGTTGTATTTGGAACGGACCTTGATGTCGCGGCTGTGAATTCCCGGCTGGATAAAGGTTCTTCCGACATAGTGATTACGGATAAGGCCGTGTTCAAAGCGTGCACCCTTTTCCATTTTATTGCTCTCCCTTACAAAGCCGAGTGCTGCGGTATTGGATGAATCGGGGACGCTGACGACGGTCAGCTCCTTCTCACCCGGCTGCTGCTTGATTTCCGACTCCCGTGCGAGATTTTTACCGAGGTTCCGGCGGACCTTGTCAACGGAGTGCTTGAAAATAAAGCTGTCAGGTCGGGCAAAATAGACATATTCGAATATGCAGCGCGCTTTACGATCAGATGCGGGAAGAAAGAGTGAGGTAGGCTTCTCGTTTGTTACCGCAAGGTGGTCGATCAGCAGTATCTCTCCAGGCTCGATATCGCGGATGTACTCGGCCTGGATGATATCGAATGCGCAGGTTTCGCTCGCAACGATATAGGCAAGCTCTCCGGTCAGAGGATCAACCTTTTTGCCAAGAGCAAGGGGTCTGAATCCGTAGGGATCTCTTGCTGCAATCATCTGGTTATTGGCCAGAATGACCATTGAATAGGCGCCCTCAACCTGGCTTAAGGCATTATAGATTTGCTGTATGGGCTCTTTTTCCCGGCTGCGTGCAGCAAGGTGGGGAATGATTTCGGTATCAGAGGATGCCTGGAAGATCACGCCGTCCTCAGTCAGTTGACGCCGAAGGGTTCGGGCGTTTGTCAGATTACCGTTATGCGCTACAGCAAGGCTTCCAGAGCGGTAGGTGAGTGAAAACGGCTGAATATTGTTGATGGATGCTGATGAACCGGTGGTTGAGTATCGGTTGTGCCCGATAGCGGCATAGCCGCCCAGTTTGTCGAAGATGGTTTCATCCCTGAAAACTTCGGAAACAAGACCCATGCCCTTGTGCTGCTTGAAGAGGGTTTTCTTTTTGATCTTGTTATAGTCTGCAACCACGATACCTGCGGCTTCCTGTCCTCTGTGCTGAAGTGAGTACAGTCCATAGAAAGTGTCTTCCGCGGGAGTTTTTGAATTAAAAACGCCGAAAACTCCACACATAAGCAAAAGTATGTTAAAGTTAGGATAAGCACCTCAGAGTCCTAATAATGGCAAATGAAGATCAATATTCAAACGGAAAACTGAAAATAATCGTTGCAATGACAACAGACGATGATTTGTTCGCATGTTCGGTGTTATTAACCTGAAATCCGGGGGTTCTTTCGCTACCCGCAGTTATATTTCCATGAGGGCTCCGAAATTTTGCGCTTTACTTTATTCATTCACTTTTTCATGCCATGACTTTACCGAACAAAAAAACTCCTGCTCCTCCCGGTGTGGCAACCTGGATTTTGGTAACGCTGCTCTGGGGTACCCTGTTTTACTGGACATCGATTTTCATGCTCCGTCTTGCCTCGGCAAAGTTGGGGCAGGGTTATTTCAACGCACAGCAGAGCGAGCTCTTTACGGTTTACGGTATTCACGCCGGTGTACTTGTTCTCTTTGCCCTTGTGGCCATGATGGTGCGCCAACTGCTTGATCCGGGAGCCAGCAAACAGGTGGCAAGGAAAGTGGCCATTGCGGAAGGGAAGGGTGAGAAGGTCTTCATCTCTTTTGCCGGAAGTATAGCTACCAGCTTCTTTTTTACCGGTCTGACAGCACTGACGCTCGCAGTAAGTTCAAGTCGGGTCGGTTTTGATGCGGACTTTACTCTTCCCGTTGTTCTTCTTGCAGCCTGTTACAATATTGCAGCAGGTCTCTGTGCATCACTTTTTGTGGGAGTGGTTTTTTTGATCGCGCAAGCGGTGAGGAAAGGAAAGTAATTAATAGAGGTGCCCTTATTGCGATGCCAAAGGTTGGGCCTTTTCGGGAGAGTGGAAATAAAAAGCGCAGCTTTCTGACTGCGCTTTTTTATTTTTTTTGTGGAGCTAAGGAGACTCGAACTCCTGACCCTTTGCATGCCATGCAAATGCTCTACCAACTGAGCTATAGCCCCGGTTTGTAGCTGTAGGCATCGCTATTTATTTGTTCCGAAACCCGATTACTGCGTTGGGTGGTGCTCGAAATCATCTCCCATCCCCAACTTCGTCGGTAATGAGCTACCAATATTTCGCCTCCCTGGGGCTTGAACAAACACTAAATAGAAATGCCCTGTAATAAAAAGAAAAAAAACTTGTTTTTGCAACTTGTTTTGTTGATTCTTTGAGTTACAGGTGTTATTTAATGCAAAACAAGCTGTTATGTCATTGTTATTCGTCGTCAAAGAGGGTTTTTCAAGTATCGGCAGAGCCAAGCTTCCCGCAGCCATTACGGTTACGGTCAGTTTTTTTGCTCTTGTGCTGCTCGGTCTTTTCAGCACCGTCTCCCTCAGTTTTTTTGATGTGATCCAGGAGCTGCGAAGCAGGGTTGAACTTGAGGTTTTTCTTGGCGAGTCCATGAGCGACTCTCTTGCAACAAGGAGTGCGGAACAGATCAGGGTGCTCAAAGGGGTTCGGGAAGCCACGTTTGTTTCGAAAGCTGACGCGGCAAAGAGCTTTAATCGTGACTTTGGAGAGGATATTGTCAAAATTCTCGGATCCAACCCGCTTCCGAGATCGGTAAGAGTGAAGTTTCAGCCCGAATACGCAACTCCCGATAGTGTCGAGCAGCTTGTTCCTGCTATCAGGAACGTCGCCCCGGATGCCGATATCCGCTATAATCAGGCATTTATCGGCCAGATAGAGCAGAATGCCCGCCTCTTTACGTTGCTGACCGGAGGAATCGGGGTGCTCATTTCGGTGGCAACCGTTGTGCTGATCGGCTACACCATCCGGCTCGCCATGTATTCAAGGCAGGAGAAGATCCGTACCATGCGTCTGGTCGGCGCTACGGGGTGGTTCATCGGCGCCCCCTATATTATTGAAGGAGCACTGCAGGGCCTGATAGCAGGCATACTTGCTGCCGGTGCGGTCTATCTGCTCTTCGATCAACTGCTCTTCAGTTATGAACCGGGTATCTACAAGGTGCTGCAGCCCTCTGCACTGCTGATCTACCCGTCGACCGTCCTGCTCGGGCTGGTGCTCGGGGTTTTCGGCAGTGCGCTGTCTGTGGGCAAATATCTGAGGATCGTCTCCAAACGCTGATTTAACCTGTTGCGCGATTTGATTGCTTCGTTGGGTGGTGCTCGAAATCCTCATGTACGACCTGTACATTCCAGTTTCTGCGCTCCATCCGCCTCGCACTCAAACCGCTCACGACGGTTAAAACGCTTTAATACTTAGTTGCGCGGGTCAATGGTGTCGTTGGGCGGTACTCGAAATCCTCATGTACTGACTGTACATTACGGTTTCTGCGTTCCGTCCGCCTCGCCCTTGACCCGCTCACGACGGTTAATCCTATTGTTACGCTCCGCCGGAGCTTGGTGTTCGAAGGAGTAGAGGAGTTTGATCTCTTCGGGCCACTGGTCGGAGTCGGGGGTTTCAAGGATCAGAGGAATCTCTTCAAATGCAGGGTTGTTCATGATGTAGCTGAACGCCTCCACTCCGATTGTCCCCTTGCCGATACTCGCATGGCGGTCTATGCGGCTGCCGATCGGCTGCATGGCATCGTTGAGGTGCATGCCCCGCAGATAGTGCAGCCCTACAATACGGTCGAACTCGCGGAAGGTGGCTTCTGCCGCAGCGGCTGAGCTGAGGTCGTAACCGCTGGCAAAGAGATGGCAGGTGTCGAGGCAGACCCCGGCCCGTGTTTTATCCTCGACTTGATCAATAATCGATGCGAGCTGTTCGAAGCGGTAGCCGAGATTGCTTCCCTGACCGGCCGTGTTTTCAATAACAGCGGTAACCCCTTTTGTAACATCAAGTGCCCGGTTGATCGATTCGGCAATCAGCCTGAGACACTCCTCCTCGCTTATCTCTTTCAAATGGCTGCCGGGATGAAAGTTCAGCAGGGTAAGCTGGAGCGCTTCCACCCGCTGCATCTCCCCGATAAAAGCATCACGCGAAACCTGGCGCTTCTCCGTGTCAGGGCTGCCGAGATTGATCAGATAGCTGTCATGCGGCAGAATATGCTGAGGTCTGAAGCCCCCGTCGCTACAGTTTTTCAGAAATGCATCTATTGAAGAGGTTTCAAGTTTTGGTGCTCTCCACTGGCGCTGATTTTTGGTGAAGAGCGCAAAGGCTTTTGCCCCGATAGTTGCAGCCTGAAGCGGAGCATTTTCAACTCCTCCGGCTATGCTTACATGGGCGCCGACTCGTTTCATAAGTGAACCTCTGTTTATTTGTTACGTGATTTGATTACTTCGTTGACCCGACACCGAAAGAACCCACGACAAAACATAGTGGTTCCCGTTTGGCAGAAGTAAAGATCATGGCGTAGTTGTGGATAGTTAATCGGCACCACCGATGGCTGCGGCCTGTCCGGTGGTGAGATTCATGGTTTTTCTTACGGTAAAGGAACTCCCTTTCGAAGCGGAGGTTGAGAGCATCTCTCCAAGAAGTCCGGTCGAAAAAAGCTGGACTCCGAGAATCAGCAGCAGGATGCCGAGAAAAAGAATCGGGCGGTTGCTGACCGGTTTGTGGAGCAGGATTTTATCAAGGGTGACGTAGAGGCTGATGGCAAAACCGAGGAGAAAGCTGCCCAGTCCGGCCATACCGAAAAAATGCATGGGTCGGCGAAGGTAGCGGGTAATAAAGAGCACCGAGAGAAAATCAAAGAGTCCGGGTAAAAAGCGGGCGGAGCTGTATTTGGTGGTGCCGAATTGCCTTGCCCGGTGAGCCACCGGCAGTTCGGTGATTTTGAAGCCCATCCACTCGGCCATGACCGGAATATAGCGGTGCATATCGCCATGCAGCTCCAGACGGCGGGTTACCTCGCTGCGGTATACTTTAAGCCCGCAGTTGAAGTCATGAATGGTTATGCCGGTAAAGAGGCGCGTCACCGCATTGAAGAGTTTTGAGGGAAGCGTTTTGGAGAGCGGATCCTTGCGGTGCTGCTTCCATCCGCTGACCAGATCATAGCCCTCAAGCAGCTTTTTCAGCAAGGTCTTGATGGCAAAGGGGTCATCCTGCAGGTCGGCGTCAATCGTGCAGAGATACTCTCCCGAAGCCGCCATGAATCCGGCCGAGAGTGCAGCCGTTTTGCCGAAATTTCTCTGAAAGGAGATCAGACGGAGCTCCGTTCGGGAGTCGATCAGCCCTTCAATAACCCGGTTTGAACCGTCGGTTGAGCCATCATCCACCATGATAATCTCAAAACTGAACGGATCAGGAAAGAGGGCGCGCAGCTCCTGTTCCTCCATGGCAAGATAGAGCTGATCAATCAGTTCAGGCAGAGATTCCCGCTCATTAAGCAGAGGGACGATGACGGAGAGTGAATGCAACAGCAGAACGATTAATGTTGAATAAAGAAAAAGTTAACTGTAATAATGCAAAATCCATCATCCGGTATTCGAATTCTCTTCAAACTCTTGTCCATCTTCTCAGGAAAGGAGCCAAAGGACTACAGGGAGAGCAACGACGAAAAGAAATGCCATCCCCGGAAGGGCGAACACGCAGGTTCGCCCCTACAATTCAATCTAACATCGCTTTAATTCTTGTCCACTGTGTCCACTTCTGTCCACAATTTCTTCGTCCATTTGCGTCCACTCTCTTCCTCTTCAAACCCCTCTTCTTCCGGGATCCCAGATGTATTTGTGCAGTTGTAGCTGCATTCTGACGTTCAGGCGGTCTTCAAGAATCCAGTTGGCAAGGTTTACGGGCTCCAGCATCCCGAACGCCACCCCCATCATGACGGTGCAGGCGTCAGGGAGTCCGGTTCTGGTGAGCAGCTCCCGGGCCCAGAGGTAGTCTTCGCGGTCAGCCACGACAATTTTGAGCTCGATCAACCGGTTTGCATGATCTTTCTGCTTCAGGGCGAGTGCAATGTTTTCCGGGTTGTTTTTATCGGATACACCGGTTGAAGGCGGTTTGAGGTCGATGATTTTATGCACGCGGGGATCGACCTTCGCCACGGAGAGAAATCCGCCGGTTTCAAGCAGGACGCGCTCCTTCCACCGGTTGCAGAGCTTCTCCATGAGCGGGTAGACCTCTTCCTGCAGGAGCGGTTCTCCTCCGGTTATCTCCACAAGCGGTGCCCCGATTTCGGCCACCTGTTCTATGATCTCCTCAATACTCATCTCCCTGCCGGGTTGTTCCGCATAGGCGGTATCGCAGTGGCGGCAGCCGTGGCCGCATCCTGAAAGCCTGATGAAGGTGCAGGGCCATCCGGAAAACGAAGATTCCCCCTGGATGGAGTGGAAGATTTCGCTAATGTTAAGAGTAGGGGTGCTCATGAGTTCAGCTCGGATAGCAGTTTTTCAAGGGCGTCCGGGTAGAGGGTGTGCTCACAGGCAAGCACTCTTGCGGCAAGGCTTTCCGGAGTGTCGCCCGGAAGCACCGGAACCTTGCGCTGCATGAGAATCCGCCCCTTGTCATACTCCTCGTTGACCAGATGCACCGTTGCGCCACTCTCGGTTTCGCCTGCCTCAATCACTGCGGTATGGACATGAATGCCGTACATCCCTTCGCCACCGAACTTCGGCAGCAGGGCTGGATGAATGTTGATAATCCGGTCAGTAAACGCATCCACGACCGCGTCAGGCACCTTGCGCATGTATCCGGCAAGCACAATGATTTCGATCTGCTTTTCTTTGAGGTATGCAACCATCGCATTTGCGAACCCTTCAAAGGAGTCGAACTGCTTTTCAGTCAGATGGAGTGTGGCGATGCCGTTCTCACGGGCGAACTCCATCGATCCGCACTGCGACCGGTTGGAGAGGCAGAGCACGATCTCCGCATTGATCGCTCTCTTTTTCAATGCATGGAAAATGGCCTGAAAGTTGCTTCCGGAGCCGGAGCAGAAGACCGCTATGCGGGTTTTATCGGTAGTCATATGTTCGTATTGCTTTTCCGCATAACAGGATAAATCTATTCCTGAGCAGTTTTACAAATTAAAATAATGCCTATCAGGGACAGGCTTTCAATAGTTTTGGATTTGAAGTAATGACCTCAATACCACCGGTTTGGAAGTCCGAATCGTTTGTAAGCAGTTTCAGGTTTTGCTGCCTACAGATATCCGTCAACACTGCATCGTTAAAATCTGATTGACCCGTTCCAAAATCAGATATGGCTTGCTTCAGGTCAAGTTTATTGGTTGGCAAGGAGTGTAGTCGGGAGTTGCGGAGTATACCGGCGGCCAAGGTGACAGCACTTGCTGCTATTGGTTGAAAAATGGATGAATTTCTGAAATCCTTATACTTTGGATATTGCTTCGAAAAATGTGCTTCCCACTCGATACGGCAATATCGATTGAGATATTCACTCAATACCATCGGATCAAGAATGGGTATGGCTCCATTTTGTACGAGTGAAGCAAACGCCCTCGAATAGTTTACAGCGAAAGGTATACTTGAGTTACCAGGAGGAGGATAGAGATAAAGCCAAATGTTGGTATCGATAAGGATTTGGTCACTGGAGATGAATGAGTAAGCTTTCAAATCATGTGCCTTATTCCTCATCTTCGCCCTCCAATGTAGCCCAGACTTTATCGTACTTTTCAGGATTGGTGTAATACCGCTTTGCGTTTTCTACTACCCGTTGCAGGATTTCCATATCTTCACCGGCTAATCCTGTGACCTCAAGCTGATCCCGAATTTCCTCTTCGCTGAACTGGCCGTAAAGCTGTCCTATTGCGACATTCAGAAAAAGCGATATGAGCATTGATACCCCGTCAAAAGAGATTACAACATGCTTGCCTGTTTGCAGCAGTGGAACAGTTTTATCAAATACCTTTTGCCCGTCTTCTGAAGCTATGCAGAGATTACTGCCGATTGTATCAATAACTCTTATGATTACTTTTTCTCTCATGTTTTCTCCTGTCGTTCTCTTCAAAAAATATCGGATGAAGTCAATTCTGACTTCAATGTATATCGGTTCGTATCATTTGTGTTTAACTCAATATTAACACATGTTCCGGGAAAATCATCCTTCAGTTTTCGGCATGATTCACCCGAAGCGGAAAATTTATAGAAACCGTAGCGCGAAACTATGAGCAGCTTGCCTCTATTTAAACTCAGAAAATCCTTAATTAGCTTCAATCCAAGTCCGCCAGGTTGATTTTGACGGGTTGTGTTGGCCCCCTGTAATGCCCAAGTGATTGCTTGGCAAGAACTTATCTTTTCGTTTTTCCAGAATCGTCTGACATTTTCCCGTATCCCAATTCCTGCGTCAGCAATAGTGAAGTCAAGCCGGTGTTGTTTCGGAAAAAACTGACCACATACAAAAATACCTTGTTCGGATTGTGAATGCTGCGTAGCATTCTGAAAAATCTCAAAAAGGCTCTGCCGGAATTTTTTTGCAAGCCCATCAGACATTTTTGGAATACCTCGATCATGCATGTATTGATCCAGGTAGTCAGAAAATTGCTCACCGGAAGTGAGTTTAAATCGTTTAAATGGCAGCGTGGTCTGGTTGGAGTCATGGAGTTCACAAAATCCCAACTCACAAAGAAAACGATTTTTTTGCAGAATTGTTCGGATATCTGAACGAATGTTTGTGGGGGTGACCACATTCATCCCTTCGTAGTACTTTGTCAAGACAGCATAGAACGGCGCTGCCATGTTTGCTTCAAAAAAGGTACAGTCCTGAAAATCCAGATCAACTTTCTCAAATAAAAGCGCTTTGGCTTTTTCCGAAAGAGCAGCGAGTGCATTAAATCCGGTCGCATCGCTGCGTATATCACAAATTTTTTCCTGCATCAAGCTTGCTTTTGAGAGCTGGAAATGGCTTAAGGAAACTGCGGGCGTTTGTTCCCTCTACAGTTCAGCTTATACACGATTTTATCAATACTTCGATCCATTTCCAAGTTTTGCCACTTTACGGGTTTGCCTCTTCGGCTGTACGTTTGGTTTGTCCAGCGCGCACCCCGGAATTCTCATTTTACTGTAATTATCCTTACCTTTATCGTAACGCTCATTTTGAAATACAGCTATGTAACGGAGAGGATATGGGCATTAAAGAAATTGAAATCGAGATCCGGAAGCTGGATTTGAAGGATCGAGCTACGCTTGCGAAGTGGCTCATCGACAGCCTCGACGAACTGCCGGAATTAGAAGATGAAGCTTTATCAGGCATAATATCAAGGCGGGATAAATAACTAAAGTATAGGGAGATGAGGCATGAAACCCACGACACCGCATAAAATTGTGGTCATCCAGGCGCTTGAGTTTGACAATGCCGGCAACATTTTACCGGCTCCGCCACCTCCGCCGGTTAAAAATGTACAACCTATTGTTGTGAAAAACAGGGCTGAACTTGCTGCTGCATTTAAGACGCTTAACGACGGGGATATCCTTGTTTATAATGGTCATGGAAACAGAGGTCAATACGCAGTCGGTACCGGGATAGATGCGGGTAGAGACTGGAAGGATCTGTGGAAGGAGATGGGAACATACGGACTGAAGAAGCAGCCAAAGCTCTCATGCGTGTTTCTTGCCAGTTGCATGGCTGACCATACTTCGAATAATCCGCTGACCCATAAAGAATTGAAAGAGTTCAGGGAGTTATTCCATGCAAGAATTGCCATTGCTCCCAACTATGAATACGAGTCCCATACCGGATGGGGCTGGTGGGGAAAAGATGAAACGCTTGCCGGTAAAATGATTACAGATATCACAAAATATCATAATGGTCAAATTAGCTCGGGAGAGCTTAATAAGCACCTTCACCAATACAACGAGAGGTTCGGGATAACCTATGGCTGCAATGCATGGAATCATCCCGCCAGTTGTCCGTGCGGATTCGGACTGCCAAAGTTTCCGTAACCGTGTCGGTGCGATCATTCCCGCAAACTGAAGATCCTTGTAGTGGCTGAGGGCGGGATGTTCCCTTTACCTGGCAGAGGTTGGATGGTGCTTGCTGATTATCTGTCGGTGTATCGGAGCGCCGCCGCAGTGGCGATGGGCTGGCAAAGCAGAAGAGCCGCTTTTTTATTCGGCTTCGGAATTTGAAACTGAAATAATATCAGGTTGATGTTTTTGCTTACGGTAGCTGCCGTTTTACTCCTGTCTTTGTTTCTTCTGATTGGTTTTTTTCTGGCAAACAGTCCGGGAAAAACCGAGCCGTTCCTGGATGAACAGGGAAGGGTGCTGGCGGGAAGCATTTCGGAAAAAATCCATGTCAACATCAACGGTGTTGAGCAGGGGATGTTTATCAAAAGCAAAGATGCAACGCATCCGGTGCTGCTCTATCTGCATGGGGGCATGCCGGATTACTTCCTGACAAAAAGATACCCGACAGCTCTTGAAGAGTGTTTCACCGTGGTCTGGTGGGAACAGCGTGGGTCGGGTATCTCCGCAAAGGCCGATATTCCACAAGAGACGATGACCCTGGAGCAGATGGTATCCGACACCCTGGTGCTGACTAATTACTTGCGTCATCGTTTCCGCAAGGAGAAGATATATCTGATGGGGCATTCAGGCGGAACCTTCATCGCCATTTACGCTGCTGCGCGAGCGCCGGAACTGTTCTTCGCCTACATTGGGGTGGCTCAGATGTCATATCAGCTCAAATCTGAAAAACTGGCTTATGACTATATGCTCAGGCAGTTCAAAGAGAGCGGAAACAGCAAAATGGTGCGAAAGCTTGAAGCAGCGCCGGTCACGATGACGGATGTTATACCTGAGGCATACGTTGCCTTGCGTGACATAGCCATGCACAGCCTTGGTATTGGTACAACTCATGATATGAAGTCGATCATTACTGGAATTCTTTTGCCATCTTTGCTGTGCCGGGAGTATACGTTAGGGGAAAAAGTCAATACGTGGTTAAGCAAATCCCGTTCCGGTGTAAGCATCCTGTGGGATACGATGCTCCGAACGGATCTGACCACAGCGGTGCCGGCACTTGACCTTCCTGTCTATTTTTTTGAAGGGATCTACGACTATACCTGTTCCTGCACAGAGGCAAAAGCCTATTTCGAGAAACTGAAGGCTCCATTGAAAGGGTTATACTCCTTTGAGCACTCTGCACACAGCCCTATGTTTGAAGAACCCGGAAAAATGCAGAAAATCCTGCGGGAAGACGTGCTAAGCGGGAGTAATAACCTTGCTGACGAAATCTGAGGGAAATCACCCACCATGGCTCTGAGTCATGCCTCGCTCATGAGTAGCTCCATCAAGGCGCTAAAGGGAATCCATTCCGCTTCGTACAACTTCCAAAATTCATTCCGTTATTTATTCAGCGCTTTTTATTTCTCTTCTTGCATGAGTTAATTTTACATTGTATATTTACGATGTAAAATTAATTGGTGGTTCATTATTCGGCACCTCTGTAAATTGTCGTGAGCGGTTTGAGTGCGAGGCGGACGGAGCGCAGAAACCGGAATGTACACGAGGTACTTGAGGATTTCGAGCACCGCACAACGAAGCAATCGAATCGCGGAATAAATTCAGAGAGGTGCCGCATGGCAAGGCCGATAAAAACAGAGCAGATCCCGAATTTACAGGAAGCGATAAAAGACGCAGCATGGGTGCTGATTGCAGAATCTGGTGCTCCGGCCCTTTCTCTGCGGGCCATTGCCCGGGCCTTGAAGATTACAGCCCCGGCGATCTATAACTATTTTCCGGATCGTGACGCACTGGTGACCGCTCTCATCATTGATGCCTTTACCTCCTTTGGCGATGTTCAGCTCAGGGCTCGCGACAGCTTTCCCTCTTCACAACCTCTTGAGCGTCTGCAAGCCATCGGCCTTGCCTACCGCCACTGGGCCCTGAGCTATCCCCAGCGTTATCAGCTCATCTTCGGTACCCCCATTCCCGGCTATGAACAGCATCAGATGGCAATCATTCCGTCGGCAACCCGCTCCATCAGCGCACTGGTGAGTGTGATTGAGGATATCCGGGTGGCCGGAAAACTGAAAACGGAGGAGTTCCCTCTTCCGCAGGAGGAGTCTGCGACCGGGCTTTCGCCCCTGAACACCTGCACGCGCAACTATCACATGGTGTCGCACGGTGTTGCCCTGATTGTCTGGAGCCGTGTGCACGGGCTGGTTTCGCTTGAAATCGGTGGTCGTATTCCCCCGTTCGGAGTGAGCGGCGATGATCTCTATCATTATGAATTACAATCAATAGCCAGACAATTTATACAGGAGTGAATAATGAAAACATTGATTCTTGACGGGTCGCTGGAATGCGACAGGATCGGCGGTTTTGCGGTGGCGGCCTTGAAGGCTGACCTTGCAAGGCGCGGCTCGACATCAGAAGTGGTTGCGCTGCGCGACAAAAAGATCGGCAACTGCATGGGCGATTTTTACTGCTGGTTCAAAAGCCCCGGCAAGTGCCATGTGGCTGACGACAATCAGGAGATATCGAGGAAGTACCTTGAAAGCGATCTTGTTATTTTTCTCTCACCCGTTACGTTTGGCGGTTACTCTCCGACGCTCAAGAGAATGGTTGATCACATGATACAGAACACCCTGCCTTTTTTTGCAACCCACAGCGGGGAGATTCATCATCAGCAGCGCTACGAAAGCTATCCCGATGTGCTCACCATTGGCTGGCAGCATGAGCCGGATAAAGAGGCGGCAACTGTTTTCCGTCATCTGGCATGGCGGAACTCCATCAACTTCTATGCAAAGGTGCATGCCTGTGGCATCCTCTCCGGGAATCAGGCCGATCGTGTTCTGGAAGCAGAACTTCATCGCCTGCTTGATCAGCTTGAAGGTCACGAATCAGATGCAGTGCCTCTTCTTCCGGTTATCAACCCTTCATCTGCGATTCCGGTTTCACCCCGTCGTGCACTGCTGCTGGTCGGCTCTCCGCGCCTTGACAAAAGCACCTCATCCTCCCTCGGCTCCTATCTCTTTGAGCAGTTGAATCAGTATGGAATCGAAACCGAAACGATTTACCTCTATAAGGCGATCAACAGTGCAGAGCGTATGGAAGCGCTGCGTGAGGCGATTGCGATGGCCGATCTGGCTGTGCTGGCTTTTCCGCTCTATGTCGATACGCTTCCTGCGCCGGTTATTTCGGTGCTTGAAGATGTTGTTGCGCATTGCAAGGGGAAAACAAAGCCGACCCGTTTTTCAGCCATTGTCAATTGCGGGTTTCCCGAAGCGAGCCAGAATGAGAGCTCCGTTGCACTCTGTGCCGGGTTTGCGCGTGCTGCCGGTTTTGAGTGGATGGGAGGGCTCTCTCTTGGCGCGGGAGAGGGTGTTGTTCGCGCACTTCCTCTCAAGGAACTTGGTGGACAAGGTGCTCCCCTGAGAAAAGCACTGGAGATAGCAGCAGGAGAGCTTGCCAAGGGTCAGCCTGTTTCCGACAGTGTACAGGAGTTGCTTTCAAGACCACTGATGCCGCAGTGGCTGTATAAGCTGGGCGGAACCGTTGGATGGAAAATGCGGGCCAGAAAGTTCGGCACGCAGAAGCAACTGAAGGCAAGACCTTACCAGAAAGCGGTTTACTCTTGAGCAAACTGCAATGCATGTATACTGCTTCGCCGAAGGTTCAGAGTGGCTCAAATAATTGGGGATTTTTTCTTAAATTCCCGCTTCACAAATAGCACTCAAACGATAAATAAATTTTCAAAAAAAATGTCTGATCCTGTCATCAAGCGGGCGCTGGTCTCTGTATCTGATAAAACCGGTATTGTCGATTTCTGCCGTGAGCTTTCGCTTCTCGGCGTCGAGATTTTTTCAACAGGTGGAACCTTGAAGTCGCTTCAGGATGCAGGCGTCAGTGCAGCCTCGATATCCAACATCACCGGATTTCCGGAGATCATGGACGGGCGGGTGAAAACCCTTCATCCGAAAATTCATGGCGGCCTGCTTGCTGTCCGGGAGAATACTGATCATGTCAAACAGGCAGTCGAGAACGGTATCGGATTTATTGACCTTGTGGTAGTGAACCTCTACCCCTTCGAGGCCACCATCGCCAAACCCGACGTAACCTTTGAAGATGCCATAGAGAATATCGATATCGGCGGTCCCTCCATGCTCCGCAGTGCAGCCAAGAACAACGAGTCGGTAACGGTGATAACCGACAGTGCCGATTACGCGCTTGTGCTCAAGGAGATGAAGGAGAACAACGGAGCTACGAGAAGGGCGACCCGCCTGAGGCTTGCAACCAAGGTATTTACCGAGACCTCCCGCTATGATGGAGCCATTGCGGCCTATCTTGTCAAGGCTTCTGCCAGTGAGCAGTCGGCTGCAGCCTCTTCGATGACCGTCAAGCTTGAGCGTGAGCTCGACATGCGTTACGGTGAGAACCCGCACCAGAGCGCAGGCTTTTACAAGTTGACCGACAGTGACGGTTCACGCTCATTCGGCGACTTTTTCGAGAAGCTTCACGGCAAGGAGCTCTCCTACAACAACATGCTTGATATTGCCGCGGCAACCGGAGTTATTGAAGAGTTTCGCGGTGAAGACCCTTCGGTTGTTATTGTCAAACATACCAACCCGTGCGGTGTTGCGCAGGCCCCTACGCTTGCCGAAGCCTACCGCAGGGCGTTCTCTACCGATACCCAGGCACCTTTTGGCGGAATCATCGCCTTTAACCGTCCGCTTGATATGGAGGCGGCAGTCGCCGTCAACGAGATCTTTACCGAGATTCTCATTGCCCCTGCCTTTGAGGAGGGTGTGCTTGAGCTTCTCATGAAGAAGAAGGACCGCAGGCTTGTGCTGCAGAAAAAGGCGTTGCCGAAAGGGGGCTGGGAGTTCAAATCCACTCCGTTCGGTATGCTGGTACAGGAGCGCGACAGTAAAATCGTGGCAAGGGAGGATCTGACGGTGGTGACCAAACGTCAGCCAACCGAAGAGGAGCTTTCTGATCTGATGTTTGCCTGGAAGATCTGCAAGCATATCAAATCAAACACCATTCTCTATGTTAAAAATCGCCAGACATACGGCGTCGGTGCCGGTCAGATGTCGAGGGTTGATTCGTCGAAAATTGCACGCTGGAAAGCCTCTGAAGTCAATCTTGATCTCAAGGGTTCAGTGGTTGCTTCAGATGCCTTTTTCCCCTTTGCCGACGGTCTGCTTGCCGCCGCCGAGGCCGGTGTTACGGCAGTCATTCAGCCTGGAGGTTCGATCAGGGATAATGAGGTGATCGAGGCGGCTGATGCCAATAACCTTGCCATGGTATTTACCGGAATGCGCCACTTCAAGCACTGATCCTGTTGCGCGACAAGCGCGAACAACCACAAGGAAAGAGGGCCGCTGTACCAACAGCGAGCCCTTTTTTTATTGCTTTTTCCATAGTGAGTGCGCTCTGTTTTACGCGCTGCTTCGTTGCTGTTCATTCAATCCGTGAAACGTTAACGGAAGCGGAAGGTGATGAAGAGTCAACAGAGATCTCTGTCTCAAGGTGTCTCAATATGGCTCATTATGTCTCGGAATATGTCTTGAAAACCGTGCCAAGTTCGTACAGTTCCCTCTTGAAGGGTGTAGCCTCCGGCAGAGTTCCCGGTGCATGCTATTGATCTCTAAAATCTTTTCCTGTAATGATAAGAGAGGTATTGTCATGGATATTGATTTCAGGTTGGCGCGATTATTGTACTACCATGAAGAGCAAAAAATATGGAAACGTCAACTTGTTTGATTTGTGCTCTTTTCCTGTTGCTGTTCTTGTTGGAGAAGGTTCGATAGCAGGCTGTTGCGCGTTATCGTTGCTGATTCTCAAGGATTTATATCCCGTTTACGTTAACCGTTTTTAAAAACAGCCTCTTATTACTCTTGATAATTGCTGTTTCAAGAATTGACTCGCTATGGAAGGAAGATTTATTGGATATGTCCGTACTTCACCGTCGGACCAGGAGCACCATCTTCAGATGGATGCACTTCAGCTGGCAGGTTGTCAGCCTCACCACATTTATTCTGACAAACCGGGTGGAGTGAAATCCGACCGTCCCGGTTTTGAGCAGTGCCTGCAGGAGCTGAGGCAGGGAGATACGCTTGTAGTATGGCGGCTTGACGGGCCAGGCAAATCGGTTCATCATCTGATCCAGCTTTTTGAAAAGCTGCAGAAAATGGGGATAGGATTTCGATCCATCTGCGATGAAGCCATTGATACAACCAAGGATTGGGGTATGGTGGTATTCAATATCTTTTCTTCACTCTCGATGGTTGAGCGGAGGTTGCTTCAGGAGAACACAAAAGCCGGGTTGAGGGAAGCAAGGGCAATCGGGCGCAAAGGCGGTCGGAAGCCAACCGTGAATGATGATTTGAAAGTACAGCTTGTTAAAAAAATGAGCCAGAATACAAGCATCAGTGTGAGTGAGATTTGTGAGACACTGAAGATTTCCAGAGCGACCTATTATCGCTATCTCTCAATTGCAGAGTAACAAAGTGTATTGCCGGAATTTAAGGGTTTGTGGACTGGATGAGGAGAGGAAACAGCGATATACCGAGAGCGATAAAACGATTTAAACTGAGGGAAAAAATAATGCTTAAACTTATTGTCAGGCTTCTTGTCTGCATAAGTGCTGTTTTCGGCATGATTGCCCCTTCAGACATCTCAGCTGTGGGCTCTCTGCCCAAAGAGTTGCGGATTGATTACTCTGATTACAACCAGCTCAGTCTGGTATTGAAAAAATTCGGCTGGCTGGAAAAAGAGTTTCAGGCAGACAAGGTTCCGGTAAGATGGGTTTATAGTACAGGAAGTACTCAGGGGCTTAAAGATCTTACGGTTGGAAGCGTTGATTTTGCTTCCACTTCAGCACTGCCCTGTCTGTTGTGCAAGGTGCAGGGGCACCCGGTCAAGCCGGTCTATATATTTTCTCATCCAGAGTGGGTTACGCTGCTTGTTACCCGTGACTCTCCCATCAATTCCGTTTTGGGGTTGAAAGGCAAAAAAATTGCAGTCACTCCGGACAGTGATCCCTATGTTTTTCTCTTGCAGGCGTTGAACGAGGCGGGTTTATGCAAGAGCGATATTACAATTATTCCAATGTCGCTTTCCGAGGGCCGCAAGGCGCTTGAAATGCAGCAGGTTGATGCCTGGGCCGGTTCCGATCCATTTATCTCTTCAAGCCAGCTTGAGCTTGGCAGTCGTGCTATATATCGCAATGCCGCATTCAACAGCTATGGGTTATTGAATACAACAGAGTCATTTGCCGCCAGGTACCCGGATACTGTGGATCGTGTTGTTAAAGTTTATGAACGGGTTCGCAAGTGGGCAATCAGGCATCCTGATGAGTTGGCCCTGATCTATGCGGATGAATCCGGTATCTCATTGCAGATTGCAAAATTGATTCTCAGTCGTATTGATTTTTCCCGGACCATTCCTGACAGTGGCGATATAGTGGGGTTGAAAGAGGTTCTACCCATTCTTGTACAGGAACGGATGCTGGATAACCAGGTCGAAGCTGACAGACTGATTGAGCATTTCGATGTCAAGGTGAATTGATGCCGTTTTCTGGGTATGCCTCTCACGCGGCTGTGTTTTCTGCTCGGACGGACCCGGGCTGCTTTTGTAACGCCCCCGATTGATCCCGTTTTATTCGCTTCCTCTGTTATCTCCTCTTTTGTTTGATGTTTTCGGCAACTGCCTTTGCATTCCGTTTAAGACGTCTGAGCCCTATGCGGAAAACAGGGGTTCCCAGAAAGAGCTTGCGGAATCCCGATTTGGTAAGGTTCATGATCTGTTTGGTTGTGATATCCGTCAGATCCTGCCGTAATGCAAAGGCGTCATTGGCTTTGATGCTTGATTGCCGGTTATGCGGGCAAACATCCATGCAGAGATCACATCCGAAGAGCCACTCTCCAACCATTCTCTGCTCCTCTTCCGAAAAATCCCGTTTAAGCTCTCCGGTCAGGTAGGAGATGCATCGTGATGCATCAATTTTTCCCGGTCCGGTGAGCGCACCTGTCGGGCAGTGCTCGATGCAGAGGTTGCAGCTTCCACAAAGATTCTGGAGAGGAGCTCTGCTTTCACTGATCGCAAAGTCAATGAAAATCTCACCAAGAAAAACTTGCGATCCCGCTGACGGCACGATCAGGAGCGTGTTTTTTCCCGGTTTGCCAATTCCTGCATCTTCTGCCCATGTTTTTTCAAGCACAGGGGAGCTGTCCACCGTAATGAGCGCATTGACCGGTTCAGTTGTGAGGGCTTTCAGCTTTTCAAGCAGTTGTTCAAGTTTGCTACGGACCACGGTGTGGTAATCCGCAATGAGCGCATACCTGGAAATTTTCGGTTGCCCTTCACGATATTCTACATGATTATTGTAGCTGATAGCGGCAGAGATAACCGTTTTAAGGCCCGGAAGAAGCATTGCGGGTTCTGCCCTGTTGTCAATGCCCTGTTCCATATAGTGCATCTCCCCATGCCGTTTTTCCCTTATCATGGCAGCGAAACGCTCTACAGCAAGCTGTTGGGGATGGGGGGTTGAGAATCCGATTGCAGAGAAACCGAGTCGAGCGGCCTCCTTTCGGAGCTCACGGCAGAGATTGGTTTCGGCATCACTCATGACAGGCTCCTCCATTTGTTTTGAATCGGGGTGCTTACGCAAGCATTTATCAACAAATAAATATACATTTCATGGAATTGATTCTCTCTGTGTCAACCGTATGACCATGCTATGGAACGTCGTGAGTTTATAAAAAAAATGTTGAAGCGTACAGCCATTGGTGCCGGTGTGGCGACAGCGGGAGCAGCCGGGCTTGTTGGCTATTATCAGCCGAGAAAAGAGTTTTATGACCAGCCAGGCGGCACAACCGGGGGAAAGGATCGGCTTGAAGGTCAGAAAAAGGTGGTGGTCATCGGAGGGGGGCTTGCAGGCATCAGCTCGGCACTTGAGCTTGCCCGCAAAGGCTTTGAAGTGACGCTTGTCGAGTCCTCGGCTTCATTGGGCGGAAAGCTTACCGGCTGGGATCTTGATGCACTTGGCGAGCGGTTTCCGGTAGAGCATGGTTTTCACGGCTTTTTTGATCAGTATTACAACCTCAACGAGATATTTGCCTCTGCGGGGGTTAAGCAGGAGGTCTTCAGCTCCGCACCCGGTTACCCGGTGATTTTTAAAAACTTTCCCGAAGAGATTTTCGGTCAGACGCCAAAGCTCTTTCCCCTCAATGTTCTCTCTATCATTGTGCAGTCGAAGCGGCTTGATATGGCAGCATTTTTGAAAAATGCCAAAGGCCTGCTCTCTACCGTCGAGCTGTTCCGGTATCAGTACGATAAAACCTTCCGGAAGTATGACGGTATCGATTTTATGACATACTGCCGGCGGGGTGATACCCTGAAGGCATTTGTCGATACGGTGCTTCACCCGTTTGCCGATGCGACCATGAACCGCATGGAGGTTCTTTCTGCCGCAGAAGCTCTCCGCTATTTTCATTTCTATTTTATGTCAAGTCCGGAGGGGTTGGCTTTCAGAATAACAAATCGCGACTGTATGAGTGCGCTTATTACCCCTTTGGAGGTGAGGCTCAAAGAGCTTGGTGTGACGCTCCGGAAAGGCAATACGGCACGGCGCATCATCGTCAGTGGAGAGAGGGTTTCGGGCGTAGTTGTGGAGTCACCCGAAGGCGGGAATCCACTCATGCTGCATCTCGATCCTGCAGCTGTTCCTCAAACGAGCTTTGCCGCCTTCACTACTGCTGACGGGGTTCCGGTCATGGTTGGCAGAAATGGTTCCGGATATGCGGCTTATGACGGACGGTGCACGCATATGGGGTGCCCCGTAACTCCGGATGCAAAAAGCGGCGGCTTCTTATGCCCCTGCCATGCAGGCCGTTTTGATGCATCCGGTAATCCGGTCAGTGGCCCGCCCAAGGCTCCTCTTGCTCCGCTTGCGGTCACGCTTGAAGGGAAGAGGCTTGTTGTGAAGCAGGCAGGAACGGCAGGCAAAGGTGCGGGTGAGGTGATAGCGTGTGACTACTGTGTTCTCGCTTCCAATGTCCGGGGAACGAGAGAGCTGGTAAAGGGCTCTCTGTTGAACCGCCCTGAGTTTGAGTCGCAGGTTGATGCTCTCGGAGAGGCGGATCCCTATGCTGTTTTCCGTCTCTGGCTCGATCGGCCGCTCGCGTCATCGGAGTTTCCTTTCTATACGGTTTCCGGTTATACCTATACCGATTCGATCTCCATCTACTCGGATTTTCAGGAGCCCTTTATCTCATGGGCAACAAAAACCGGCGGATGCGTTATAGAACTGCACGCCTATGCCATTGCACCCGGTGATATACGTCCGGAAGCCGAGATCAGGGCGGCCATGCTGCAGGAGCTGCATACCATCTTTCCGGAAACGGTAAAGGCTGTGATACGCCATGAGCTCTTTATGCAGCAGTCCAATTTCTCCCGCTGGGCTCCCGGTGATCACGCTCATCGTCCGGGAATTGAAACGCCCTTTTCCAATCTCTTTCTTGCCGGTGACTGGGTCAGGGTTGATGCTCCGGTCTTTCTGATGGAGGCATCAGCGTTTACCGGACGCATGGCGGCCAACGCCATCTTCCGCCAGGAGTCAGTGATGCAGGTGCCTCTGCCGATAGTGCCCATGCAGGGCCTTTTCGCATAAGAATTCCGGATTGCGCTTTACACGCAGTGTTATTTTGAATCCCCGACCTGTCGGGGTGAGAAATCCGGAACACACGAGAGATTTGCGAGATCTCTCACTGCGTTCGAGATGACAATTGAAGAGGAATGAGATGACAATTGAGGGCGAGTGATGCCAATCACAGGCCAATCCAGCATCTTCTGAGCTCTTGTCCACTCTGTACACTTTCTTGATCTATAATCTCTTGAGCTGAAGGCATTCGGCAACGGTGTTGTGGAGCAGGGGGCGGAACTTGCGGATTTTTATGTTGGCTGAGGTTGGCCACACCCTGTTGCTGAGCAGAATGACTGCGAGATCCTGCTGCGGGTCGATCCAGATGCTTGTGCCTGTATAGCCGAGATGGCCGTAGGAGGAGGTGGAAAAATAATCTCCTGCTGAAGAGGGGCCGTCGATTGAACGCAAATCCCAGCCCAGCGCTCTTTCGGCGCTGCTCCGTGAGAGAAAATTCCTCAGCGTTTCTTTGCGGAAATAGACCCTCCTGCCGGACGTTCCTCCATGCATCAGCATCCCTGTAAAGGTGATAAGGTCTCCCGTTGTTGAGTAGAGTCCGGCATGTCCGGCAACCCCCCCAAGCAGTGCAGCGTTCTGGTCATGAACCAGAGGACGAACGGTGTTGAAGGGCCAGTCGCCATCCTGCCCTGCAGGTGCAATGTGTTGCAGAAGCGTGGCCGGAGGCGTGAACATGGTTGCGTGCATGCCGAGAGGCGCGGCAAAGCGTGCGTGAAAATTTTCGGCGAGGTTATGGCCGGTAATGGTTGCTACGATTTTTCCCAGCAGCATGAACCCGGGATCACTGTAAAGGGTAGTTCTGCCGGGAGGGGAGAGGAGGCTGTCATTTTCGATTGTGTTGAAGAGCTCTTCGGGAGATCTACAGCTTTTTGCGAAATACGAGTGGGCTCTCAATCCTGAAGTATGACGAAGCAGGTGTTCAATGGTGACCTTATCCTTGCCGTTCGAGCCGAAAGCGGGCAGATATTTGGCTACAGGAGCCTGAAGCGAGAGGGAGTCGCGTTCAACAAGCTGCATGATGATGCTTGTCGTGGAGATCGCCTTGGTGAGTGATGCCAGATCGTAGATTGTTGTGGTATCGACCGGAGTGCTTTCAGGTGCATAGCTCTTTTTTCCGAAGGCTTTATGAAAAACGACCTTGCCTTTGTAGAGAACAGCAAGGCTGGCGCCGGGAAAAACCGAGTCGCTTACCGCTTGACCCATCACGGCTTCAAGTGGTTTGAAATTAAAGGCCTGCGCCCTTGCCGGAGTTGTCTGAAGTGATCCGGCAAGGGCGCAGCAGAAGATGAAAACAATGCGAAGGGATGGCATGGCTGCTTCAGTGGTTAGAAGAGCGTGAAGCGGACATAGCGACCGGGCCGCTTTTTCAGGTCAACAAGCACCGAGTCAAGTGAGGTGAGTGTTCGGCTGAGATTGTTATAGAGCGCCGGATTGGAAGAGAGCTGGCCGAGCGTCCCTTTCTCACTGTTGAGCTTGGTCATCAGTGCTTCGGTTTTCAGCGCGGTCTGATTCAGGCGTTCAATTGTCTCGGCAGTATTTTTTGCCATTGACTTGTCATTGATCAGTTTCGGCAGCAGACCTTCTCCGCTGGAGGCTTTTTTGGAGAGCTTCGCGAGTTCGGTCGAAGTGCTTTTCAGGCTGCTGATTGTTTCAGCCAGATCCTGACCCATTTTTTCATCAGTAATAAGCTTTCCTGCAGCTCCTTTGCCGCTGTTCAGGTTATCCAGAAGAGAGTTGATTTTGCTGAATGCTTCGCTTGCCTTGCTGGTGAGACCTGCCATACCCTCTTCGGAATCGAGGGCGAGGAAATCCCCTTCAGTAACGGGAGGTCCTTTGCCGGTTATGATATCAACATACTTGTCTCCGAGTATACCGAGGGACTTTATGGTAGCTTTGGAATCCCTGGTAACGAGGCCCGCAAACTCATTTTTCAGTTTGAGTTCAGCAACAACAAAAAGGGAGTCATGGCTGGTTACAAAGTTCATTTTTGAAACCGTTCCGATTTTTTTGCCGGAGACTGAAACAAAGTTGTTCTCTGCAAGGCCCTGAACATCTCTCGATAATATTTTTACGTTCGTTACGCCGGAAAAGAGGTTGCTGTTTTTGCCGATAACCAGACCGAGATAGGCGGCAAAACCAATGCCGATAACGAAAAAAATTCCGGTTCTCAGATCGCTCCATTTCAAAGCGTTCGGATTTTTCATACAGGTGAAAGTCTTAGGATGTTATAGTTCAAGAATCTTGTCGGAGAGGATTGACCGGATGAATGTGTGCTGCGACTCATGCAGTTTTTCGGTCACATCGTCAAAAATCATCTCTCCCTGGTAGAGTACGGCCACACTGTCGGCCACATTGAACACGTCGTCAATAATATGGGTAACAATTACCGCGCCAAGGTTGTTGTGATTGCGGAGTGAACTGATCAGCGAGAGTATTTTTTTTGAGCTGACCGGGTCAAGTCCGGCTGTCGGTTCATCAAACAGGATCATGTGCGGTTTGAAAATCAGCGCCCTTCCGATGGCAACCCGCCGTCGCATACCCCCGCTCAGACTTTCCGGCAGCTGGTCTTCATACCCTTCAAGTCCGGCAAACTGGATCTGTTCGGTAACTCTCCGGTTGATCTCCTCCTGGGGGAGTTTGAGGTTTTCACGAAGAAAGAAACCGAGATTCTGACTGATGCTCAGCGAGTCGAAGAGTGCATTTCCCTGAAAAACCATGCCCATCTTCCGCCGGATTTCGTAGAGTTCGGTCTCCTTCATACGGGTGATATCCGTGCCGTCAATGATCACTTTGCCGCTGTTCGGCTTGATGAGGCCGAGCATCAGCTTGAGAATGGTGCTCTTTCCTACGCCGCTCGGTCCGAGAATCGCTTTGATGGTGTTGTCCTGGACGGTAAGGGAGACATTTTTCAGGATCTCCTTTTCACCGTATTTCAGGCTGACATTTTTTAATTCAATCATGCGGTTACATATTCTCCAGCACTATCTTTGAAACGTAGAAGTTTGCAATCAGCACAAGGCCTGATGATACAACGATTCCTTTAATGGTTGCCCGTCCGACACCAGCCGTTCCCCCTCTTGCCGAGAATCCGTTGAAGCTGCTGACCAGCGTGATAATGACGGCGAATACCGGGGCTTTGAGGAATCCGACAACAAAATCTTTTGGCGCAAGCCGCGGATAGACGGCGTTCCAGAATATTCCGGGATCAATCCTGTGGTAGTGCTCAGCCATATAGGCGGCGCTTTGCAGGCCCGCAAAGTCGGAGAGTGCTGTAAGTGGCAGAAACATGATGAGCGCGGCTACCAGCCTCGGCATGACAAGTTTGGCTATCGGGTCGGTACCGAACGCCCGAAGAGCATCAATCTGTTCAGAGATCTGCATGGCTCCGAGCTCAGCCCCGTTTCTTGATCCGAAACGTGCGGAGAGCATGAGACCCATGAGCAGCGGGCCGAGTTCACGAATGACCGAGAGCGCGGTTGAGCGGCCGAGCATGGTTTTGGCGCCGAAGTCTTCAAGCAGGTTGCCCACCTCGATGGCAAGGAGTGCACCTATTGAAATCGCACTGACCAATACAATGGGAATCGAGTCGGTTCCGCAGATGGTGGCCTGGTCAAGAACATCTCTCCAGTAGCGGATGGTTTTAGGGGTGGCCATAAAGGTCCTCAGAGAAAACAGAAAAAACTCCTGCATGGTGAGGAAAAAATCCTTGAGCTGCAGGTTAAGCCGTTTTTCCAGGGATCGTATGAAGAGTAATGGCATATCTTAGAATGCGATGAGGAGCATTGCCCGGGGGCAGTGGAACCTTTAAAACTGGTTTGAATAATAGTAAATCTTCAGCAATTGCCCAATCAACGATTCCTCATGATTTTACAAGCCGGCTTTTCATTTTCTCCACCCACTGGCAGGGGATGGTAACCTTGCCGAAGAGGTCTTCATCGCGTTCTTTAAGGCCGTGATAGTCCGAACCACCCGAAAAAAGCATAAAATACTCGTTGGCAATTTCCCGGTAGTAGTTCTGCTTGTAGGTGTCGTGCGACGGATGGACAATTTCAATGCCATCAAGCCCGAAGGTGATTAACTGCTTCAGGGTCTCATCGGGCACGTTCTGGGCCGGATGAGCCAGAAAAGAGAGACCCGACGCCTCATTGATGAGCCGTATTACATCCGCCGGATGCGTTTCAATACTTTTTACATAGGCAGGGCTGTGTGAACCGAGATATTTGCTGAATGCTTCGCTGAAGCTCTTGACATAGCCGCCGTCCTGTAGCACCGCAGCAATGTGAGGCCTGCCCACACTTCCGTTCTGAGCTTTGACGATAATCTGCTCAATGCCGATCTTTACGCCCATTTTGGCGAGTTTGCTCACCATGCGCTCAGCCCTTTCGGTGCGCAGGTGTCGACAGTGGTCGAGATACTCTTTCAGCTCGGATTGCTGATAATCAAAAAAATAACCAAGGACATGAATATCATAGCCCTTGTAGGTTGAGCTCATTTCCACACCGGGAACAAGCTCAATACCTTTTGCTAAGGCTAATGGCTTTGCTTTGTCAATACCTGAAACGGAATCATGATCAGTAATACTGATCGCCTTCAACCCGGCAGCAGCAGCTTTTTCAACAATTTCTTCCGGTGTATAGAGCCCGTCCGAACATTTTGTGTGTATATGTAAGTCTGCTTTTTCAAAGCCATTATGCCCTACGCCTGTTAAGCTGTATGGCATGGCTGGATTATTACATGGTTAATTTGATATACTTATATATAAGAAAAATTCCCTGCCCTTCTCATCACAGAAAAGAGAATTATTTTTAAGGTTTAAAAGTTGCTTCAGGCAACGCTGCGGGAGAGCGTTATCTCCAGAGACAGGAACCCTTTTACCGTTAGCAACAAGATCCCTCACTGGCGTTCGGGATGACCAAAAAATGTGCTCAAACGGTTCGTGTCATTTCGACACCGACCTGTCGGCGGAGAAATCTATCGGTGCCTGGGACGTTAAGGCAGCAGATGACCTGAAGCCACAAGCATGAGCACGCCGATTCCTGCGGCGAGCCGGTAGAGGATAAAGATGGTTGTCGTGTGATTTTTGAGGTAGTTGAGCAGGAAGGCGATGGAGGCATAACCAACCAAACCGGCAACAACGGTTGCAATCAGGATGTTGCTCAGATTTTCAGGCGAGGCGGTGATGATGTCGCGAGTCTTGTAGAGCTGGTAGACTCCTGCGGCAAAGACCGAAGGGAGCGAGAGCAGAAAGGAAAAACGGGCGGCGGTGGCACGGTCGAGATTCAGGAGCAGTCCGCCGGTAATGGTTACTCCGGAGCGTGAGGAGCCGGGAATAAGCGCAATACTTTGTGCAAGACCGATCAGCAGGGCCTCTTTCCAGCCGATCCGGTCCATTGATTTCAGCGGCAGATCGCTTTCGAGCCGCTTCCTGATTTTTGCCTCGGCAAGGGAGAGCACAAGGGCAAGGCCGATAAGTGCGCCGCTGATCCAGTAGAGGGAGCGTAGGCTTGTTTCAATCTCGGTTTTAAAGAGCAGGCCGAGTAAGACGATCGGGATGGTTCCGGCAGCAATCATCCACCCCATTTTTGCTTCACGGCTCTCCAGCGGTTTGCCCCGGAGTATGCCTTTGATCACGGCACCGGCAATCGAGAAGATATCCCTGCGGAAATAGATCAGGACCGCCACAAGCGTTCCAATTTGAACAATAGCACTGAACGCTGCGCCGGGGTCACTCCATCCTGCAAGAGCGGGCACAATTCTCAGGTGAGCTGAACTGCTGATCGGCAGAAACTCCGTCAGACCCTGCACAATGCCGAGGGTAATTGCTTCAATGAGGGTCATGGGTTGTCCGGGCAATAGGTTAAGGGTATGCTGTTTTCCGCAAGAGTCTTTCTGAGATCAAGCAAAGCTTTCTGAACGGCAAGAGATCGGTGACTGAGCCTGTTTTTTTCTGTGATACCCATCTCTGCATAGGTTTTTGCGGTTGCATCGACCATGAATACCGGATCGTAACCGAATCCTTCCGAGCCTCGCTCATCAATGGTGACAGAGCCTGAAACCTCGCCTTCAGCCAGGTGTTCAAAGAGAAACTGTTCACCGTTTTGAGACGGGATTCTTCCTTTGAGCGCAATGACGGTCCGGAATAGGGCTTTCCGGTTCGAGCAGCCCGCCATGCTTGCAAGCAGATGACGGACGTTGTCCTGATATGAGGGTGACTTCCCTTCCGGCATGGGTGCGAACCGGGCCGAGTAGACCCCCGGAGCGCCGCCAAGGGCTTCGACTTCAAGGCCGGTGTCGTCAGCGAGAGCAATCAGGGCAGGGAATCGCTCCGACAGCAGTTCAAAGATACCCCTTGCTTTCAAAAGCGCGTTTCCTTCAAGGGTCTCCTCGGTCTCCTCAATCTCGACCTCAGCACCAAGCTCGCTGAGTGTCGTAACCCTGATGAGGGGTGAGATATCTTCAAGCAGCGGGCGAAGCTCCTTGACCTTGTCACGATTGCCGGTTGCGAGTATGACGGTAATGGTTGTATCGAGAGTTGCGTTCATGGCCGGTTACTCAATGATGCGGATCATCTCCCTGACCGCCGAATCAAGACCTGTCAGCACGGCACGGGCAATGATAGCATGGCCGATACTGACCTCCTCGATTTCCGGGATGGTTTTAAGCGGGGCTATGTTCAGGTAGTTGAGCCCGTGACCGGCAACCACTTTCAGCCCGAGGCTTTTGGCAAAGCTTGAGGCTGCACGGATTCGCTCAAACTCTTTATCCCTCTCAGCAGAATCGGTTTTCAATGCGTAGGTACCGGTATGAAGCTCCACCATTTCGGCTCCTGCCTGTGCGGCAAGGGTAATGGCATTCTGAGAGGGCTCTATGAAGATGCTGCTCTCTATTCCAGCCTCTCTTATCGGTTTGAGGAACTCAACCAGTGTGTCGAAATGGCGGGTAATGTCAAACCCCCCTTCAGTGGTCAGCTCCTCCCTTTTTTCAGGCACAAGCGTGATAAGTTCGGGGCGTGTTTTCAGCGCGATCTGCTGCATCTCCGGCGTCATGGCCATTTCAAGATCAAGCTTGGTGGTAACCGCTTCGCGGAGCCTCTGAAGGTCAAGATCCCTGATGTGGCGTCGGTCTTCACGCAGATGGCAGACAATACCCGCCGCTCCGCATTTTTCGGCAAGCAGGGCCGCCTCAACCGGGTCGGGTTCATATTCATTGCGTGCATTGCGCAATGTGGCAATGTGGTCAATATTTACAGCTAATCGCATGGATGGACGATATCAAAGGATTTAAAATCGGTACGTTAGTCGTGACCGACTGATTAAGCGAAAGTAATGAAAAAATGGATGAAAGGGCAAAACTACACTGCAAACGCAATCAATCAACCGGATTGTGCCCAAGAAATGCAAGAACCTTTCAGAAAATGAAAGGTTCTTGCATGAATAAAATGTGTGCATTCGGATTGAATGCTCTTTTCAAAGTCCCATGGTGGCGGAATCTTGGCAGACAAACAGCAGTAACCCTACCTTCTCTTGATTACCGAACTGCCGGTTGAAGATTACGCTTGAAATGCAAGCTTTTGCTGTATAGATTACCAAAGCGGTTTTCCTGCTTGCCTTATTGCTACATTTCGTTTTTTACAGGACACTATTGAAGCTGAATGAAGATTACCGAGCTCATACAGCAGCCGGAAGGTCGTAGGGTTGAGTTTAAGGAAACCCTCCCAACGGTTTCTGACCTCGCAAAAACCATTGTTGCATTTGCCAATGATGCAGGGGGAGATTTGTTTATCGGGATCAAGAATGAACCAAGAGAGATCACAGGTATTTCGGAAGATGAAGTAATGCTTCTTGAAGAGCAGATAAGCAATCTCATACACGATCACTGTTATCCTGTTATTATTCCTGAGATCTCATTCCATGGAATGGAAGGCAGGCGCTTCATCAAAGTCCGGATTTATCGGGGCAGTAATCTGCCATATTACCTTAAATCAAAAGGAAAACAGGCAGGCACTTACATTCGTGTTGGTTCCTCTAATCGTCAAGCTGATTCGGAAATCATAGACTCTCTTGAACGGCAGCGGAGGAATATCTCGTTTGACAGTGAGCCGGTTTACGACAAATCGCTGACAGATATCTCTCTTGAACCCTTTCAAGTTTTTTTCAGAGAAAAAACCGGCGAAACATTGACAGACGCCGTGATGCGGAAGCTGGAATTATTGAAAGATTTTCAGGGGTCACCATTACCGACCAACGCTTATGTTCTTTTTTCAGACAGTTCGGTAAAACAAGAGCTGTTTCCTTACGCCAAAATTGAGTGTGCACGCTTTAAAGGAAGATCCTCTCACGAGTTTATTGACCAGAAAACCGTTGCTGACAATATTGCCTTTCAGGCTGAGGCCGCCTACAGTTTTGTACTTCGCCATATCAACAAGGGTGCATCGGTAAATGGCGTATATACAGAAAGTCGCTGGGAATATCCTGTAGTTGCAATCCGGGAAGCTCTTCGTAATGCGGTTGTTCATCGAGATTATTCTTTATCCGGTAAAGATATCAAGGTTGCCATTTATGATGATATGCTTGAAATTACGAGCCCCGGTCAGTTGCTGCCTTCAATTGATTTTAATGAAATGGATTCTCGTCAGTCCGATATCCGCAACAAGGTTATCGCTCCTGTTTTCAAAAAACTTGGCATCATTGATCAATGGGGCAATGGGTTGAAGCTGATTGCTGATGAACTGAAAGAGTACCCTGAAATCGAGTTCAAATGGTTTGAAAGAGGACTTCAGTTTCAGGTTCAGTTTTTGAAAAAGGATTACAAGCCGGATGGAGACGCGAGGATGATGGTAGAAAATGCCGGGGATCAGTTTGGCGTCAAGTCGGGACCAAGTTGGGATCAAGTCAGGACCAAGTTGGGACTAAGTCGGGAACAAGTCAGACTAATGCTGATTGCTTGTGAAAAACCGATGATGATTCAGGAGTTAATGATAGCTATGGGGTGGAAGCACCGGAGCAAGTTCAGGGAAAAATATGTCACGCCACTTTTGGAGGAAAATGTTCTGGCAATGACAATTCCCCATAAACCAACCAGTTCCCGGCAGCAGTACTGCCTGACAGAAAAAGGCAGGCAATTGCTGGCCGACATTCGAAAGAGATCTTAATCAGAATTTTACTACAAAACCCTATGGAAATCAGATAAATGCCGTCACTTGACTGGATTTGGTCAAGGTTTATAAGTTATGCTGATGTGTTGATTTGATTTTTTTATAGAGGAGATACGTCAATGGACGTCGATGCAACAAAGGAAAGACTTGAAGAACTTGTAGAAGAAATAAATTTATTGTCACCCTTAAAATTTCGATTTCATCAGCAAGCAAAGGTGAAAAGGAATATGGCTATCAAGGGCGCTAATGGAACACTTTACATTCACCCTACGAAAACAGCGTATAATATTTGCTTGTATGGGAAGACTCTTGAACCCGAGATGTCTCCTTTTATGATAAGCTTGTGTGGTAAAGAATGCAACGGATATGCACAATCAAATAAAAGAGAACCTTTTTGGTGTGTCGACGATTTTAGAATTGTGAGAGCAGCAGTATTTCGCTACGCTGGTATTTCAGATGAAAATATTGAGTCGGTTTTACCTGTTGTATCAATAAATTTTACAAACAATGAAAATACAATGGGTCCAAAAACAGTATTCATGGAACAGGTTAACAAGTTTCTTGATGAGTTTGATGATATTAATAACTGGACGATTAAAAAAGACGCTTTAAATAATATCGTAATACTGATACCGTCAGAATGGGTAATGCACTCGCAGTTAAACGGTGTGAGTCTTCAGTTTGCTCTAAATGTTAAGGGAGAATTAGTCCTTTCTATAAGTATTGAAAATCCGATTATTTTGGAGAATCGTATTGGTTTTAAAGGCGATCTATTTAAGATGATGAAAGATAATAATTTCTTTGAAACTGCATACATAGGATTTGAGATAAATTTAAATCAAAGGGGTAAATTCATGCGGAAAGTTTTCCCGATTCTTTCTGATAGTTATATTGAATCTCTATGGGTCATATTCCCCGCCTCTTGAGGCGTAAAGTATGATAGAGTTGT
>NZ_MPJE01000082.1:0-30936 GCF_001975465.1 Chlorobium sp. KB01 | reverse complement strand
GGGGGCGTTGGGGGCGTTGGGGGCGTTGGGGGCTTTGGGAAGGGTTTGAGTGCGACGTAACTATACAATACCCGGTTATAACTCATACCCCCGATTAACCCAATAATGCCAATCTTCAACCGCCTCATGAGTCGCTTCATTTGCTTCAACGACGGAAACCTGTGCCAAAGGAACGCCCAACTCACGGCCATGCCACTTGACTGTTACAAACATCTCGTGTTCACACTCATCCGCTGAACTCATCCCGACAACATCAACTTCTTCACCTTCTTCAAGGGGTGAACTTGTTCTTGTGGTAATGCAGTTGGCTTTAAAGGGCCAGGAGATTTTATCATCGAGATAGTAGTACCATCCCATTGCCTGTTCTTCCTGGTCATAGGCATCAACAATGGCTTCAAAAGCAATGCGATTTTCACGAATGTCATCCTTTTCAACTCTGATCATAAATACCTCTGCGGCTAATATTGACGTAATAATTCATAACTCTTGCGATTGTTCTGCCAATATTCTTTCAATCATCGCCTGTTTCTTCTCATGCGATTGATTCCAGCGGAAGTGCCGGGCATAAGCCATCTCGACCCCTGAATCGCCGGAAAGCGAGAAACGAAGCTGTCGTTGTTTTGAGCCGCGTTGCCGATAAGCGTGCTGGTGGGGAATCATGTTGAGATCATGCGCATGAAATCCGATAATGCGCAAAATACGGCTCGCCTTCGACAGGTTCCCGTGCAACACTCGTTCAAGGCATGGTACCTGACCACGAATCCATGCTTCATAATCTTTTGGCAACAGATTCCCCATTTGCAGCATGATTTTCACGGGCGATATTTCATCCGACTCTTTGAGCAGGTGCGTGATGGCTTTCACGACTTTCGGGTAATATTTGTCCTTCCTGTACGAACCGACCGTAACTTTTTTCATGTTCTACATGCTCACTGGTCGGCGGGGATATAAGGAATTAACCCTTTTTCACAGGCAATAACCTGAACCTCACGCGGCATCTGGCGTATATCCACCATAAACCCGTTGACCTGCAATGTCCAGACCAAAGGATTGTTATCAATATTGCGGGAAACACACCAGTTCGGGTCAAGTGGATAGATGTTCAGCAGGTCCCGAATCAGTTTCGCCTTGTTTTCTCCGCTGCTTTTACTGACACCACATGCTGAGCAAAGCTCATCAGCCCGCATATGTGGTGATTGCGTTTTGTCGAAAAGAAAATTGACCGTGCCGAGCGCATAGAGAATACCGCATGCCCAGATTTCCGGTTTTCCCCGTAGAATAGGGGATGGTCGCTTGCGCGAAAGCGTTGCCGCCAACTGCCGGGCAAGCACAGCATAATCGCTGTTCAGATGTTGTTTGCAAACGCGCTCTGTCACATTGACAATTGCAGAGAAGGCAGGTTCCAAAGCGGCAGGAACTGATTCGGATGGTTTCTTTGGCATAGACAAAATGGCTTGGTGCATTCAAAACTTACCCGAGCAAGGCGAGGGGTTAATCAGATCCCTATCTGACGATCGGGATGACAAAAAACCGGCTTTTCCACTTTCTACTATCATCCCGATCAACGAAATGAACCTCGCTGTACCGTCGTGAGCGGCTTGAGAGCGAGACGGACGGAGCGCAGAAACCGGAATGTACACAGAGTACATGAGGATTTCGAGCACCGCCCAACGAAGCAATCGAGCCGCGCAACAGGTACAGTAAGGTTCAGGAACAGCCGGTGGTCATCCCGCAATCCTCACACACCTTGCACGTCCCGTTCTGCTTGACGCGCATGGAACCGCAGTTTTCACACTGCTCGCCGGTATAGCCCTGAACCTTGGCCTGATAGACCTGGCTTTTGCGGGTTGAGGATCCTGCTGAACTGCTGTGAACGGCAAGAGCCGGTTCTGCAACAGGTGCATGACCGTTTGAACCGCTGACGCCTTCACTCTCACCCTCATGCACCTCATCAACCGCCTTGACATGCACAAAATCCTTGCGACCGAGATAGTCATAGCCGATTGAACGGAAAACATAGTCAAGAATGGAGGTGGAATTTTTAATGGCATTATGGCCCTGAACCGCTCCTGCCGGTTCAAACCGGGTAAAGGTGAAGCTGTCCACCAGCTCTTCAAGCGGCATGCCGTACTGCAATGCCTTGGAGGCAAGCACGGCAAAGCAGTTGAGCAGCCCCTTGAAAGAGGCCCCCTCCTTGTACATGTCGATAAAAACCTCACCGAGAGAGCCGTCCTGATACTCCCCTGTTCTGAGAAAGACCTTGTGACCGCCGACGTACGCTTCACGGATGTACCCCTTTCTGCGCTTCGGCAGATAGCGACGCTCGGAGCGGTGATAGACCCGTTCAACAATCTGCTCCTGAACCTCTTTGGGACCCTTGGTCTCGTCAAGGCTCTCTTCGGTGCCAAGCATGATGACCTCGTCAAGATCCTGATAGCTGGAGCTGTTGAGCGGCTGGGAGAGCTTCGAACCGTCGCGGTAGACCGTAATAGCCTTGATCATATGCTGCCATGCCGAGGTGTAGACCTCACCGATTTCAGCCGTAGTGGCGGTAGAGGGCATGTTGACCGTTTTGGAGATCGCACCTGAAATAAAGGGCTGTACCGACGACATCATGCGCACATGGGCCATATGCTTGATGTAGCGCTGCCCTTTTTTGCCGCACCGGCTGGCGCAGTCAAATACCGGCAGATGCTCCAGCTTCAGATGCGGAGCCCCTTCGATGGTCATGGTACCGCAAACATAATCATTGGCCAATCCGGCATCCTCCGCCGTAGCGCCGAGCGCCTGAAGCAGATCAAAGTCGGGATCGTTAAGCTGCTCATCGCTGAAACCGAGCGAAGCGCAGAACTCCTCACCAAGAATCCACTTGTTGAAGGCAAAACGGATATCAAAAACCGTTTCAAGTTGCGACTCGACAACGTCAATATTCTCATCGCTGAAGCCCCGGCTTTTAAGCCACTGGCGGTTGATGGAGGGCGAACCGGCAAGCGTGCCGTGTCCCTTGCAGTAGTGCTCGATATCATCAATCTGTGACGGGGTATAACCGAGCCGTTCAAGCGCCTTGTGCACCGACTGGTTGACAATCTTGAAGTAGCCGCCGCCGGCCAGTTTCTTGAATTTGACGATGGCGAACTCCGGTTCGATACCGGTTGTATCGCAATCCATCACCAGACCGATAGTGCCGGTAGGTGCAATAACGCTCACCTGCGCATTTCGGAAACCATACTTCTTGCCTTTCTGGAGCGCCTCATCCCAGATCTTTCCGGCAGCCTCGAAGAGCTCCTTCGGGCAGTACTCCGAATCAATACCGCGAGGGCTGACCGAAAGACCTTCATACTCCTCTTCGGAGAGATTGTGTGCTGCCCGACGATGGTTGCGGATAACTCGAAGCATCTCCTTTGCATTGGCACTGTGACCGGCAAAGGCGCCGAGGTCATGCGCCATCTCAGCCGAGGTGGCATAGGCCTGGCCTGTCATGACCGATGCAATTGCACCGGCAAGGGCAAGCGCTTTCGGGGAGTCATAGGGAATACCAAGCACCATCAACACCGTACCGAGATTGGCAAAACCAAGCCCGAGCGTTCTGTACTCGTAACTCAGGCGGGCGATCTCCTTTGAGGGGAAGTGAGCCATCAGCACTGAAATTTCAAGCACGATAGTCCAGAGCGCTGAAGCGTGCTGCAGCTCACGGATCTTCACCTTGCCCGACTCTTCATCAATGAAGTGGATAAGGTTGAGACTTGCAAGATTGCAGGCTGTGTCGTCAAGGAACATGTACTCCGAGCAGGGGTTGCTCGCATTGATACGGCCGCTTGCCGGGCAGGTGTGCCACTCGTTGATGGTTGTATCAAACTGCAAGCCCGGATCGGCGCACTTCCATGCACTGAGCAAAATTTTCTCCCAGAGGTCACGGGCCTTTACGGCACGGACGTTCTTGCCGGTTGTACGCTGGCGAAGCTGCCAGATATCATCATTCTCCACCGCCTTCATGAACTCGTTGGTCACCCTGACGGTATTGTTGGAGTTCTGGCCACCAACCGTCTGGTAGGCTTCCGACTCATAATTGGAGTTATACTCGTCAAAATCAAGCGTCGTGAATCCCTGTTCAACAAGGGCAAGCACCCGTATGATATAGCTCATCGGCACAGCCCTGCTGAGCGCATTCTGGATCAGGCGGTTGAGTGCCGGATTCTCCTTGCGGTCAGAACCGTTCAAAAGAGCCTCTTCAACAATGGCCTGCAGGAAACGGGAGCAGATTCTTGATCCGGCCACGAGCGAGGCAACCTTGTCCTCCTCCTTTGCCTTCCACTCGATAAATTTCTCCACATCCGGATGGTCGATATCGACAATAACCATCTTGGCTGCCCTGCGGGTTGTGCCGCCTGATTTTATAGCTCCGGCCGCAGAATCAAAAATCTTCAGAAAACTCATCAGACCCGACGAACTTCCGCCGCCACTCAGTTTTTCGCCACCTGAGCGAAGATTGGAGTAGTTGGTACCCGAGCCGCTGCCGAACTTGAATACCCTCGCCTCACGGATCGCCAGATCGAAAATACCACCCTCATTGACCAGATCGTCACTGACCGACTGGATAAAACAGGCGTGAGCCTGCGGGCGGCTGTAGGCATCCTCGGACTCCTTCACCTCACGCGTTTCAGGATCCACATGGTAGTGACCCTGGGCTGGTCCGGTGGTGCCATAGGCGAAATTAAGGCCGGTATTGAACCACTGCGGCGAATTAGGGGCACCCATCTGTTTGAGAATCATGAAGGCAACCTCATCATAAAAGGTCTGTCCATCGTCCGGTGTATCGAAATAGCGGTTTTTCTCGCCCCAGTCCTTCCAGCAGCCTGCCAGACGATGAACAACCTCCCTGATGGAGTGCTCACTGCCGGTCAAAGGATGACCTTCGGCATCAAGAATAATTTCGCCCTTTTCGTCCCGCTGGGGCACCCCGGTTTTGCGAAAATATTTCTGTGCAAGAATATCTGCGGCAACCTGCGACCACTGTTTCGGCACCTCGATATCGGTCATTTCAAACACTTTCGAACCGTCCGGATTCCGCAGAACCGAAGAGCGTGTCGTGTATTCAAACCTGTCGAAAACATTTTCGCCGGGACTGGTGAACAGACGGGAAATTTTCATAGAGATTCTCCAGTATCAGTATTGATATGTGACTGTATAAACGAATACATAATTATAACTTAGCGGATTTCCGCCCTCAATGGAACTCTTCGCTCGACGTCAGATTTTCCAATAAAGTTTAATATAACATTTATCGAAAAAGATGGCTATCCGACTCGATTTCTCTGATTTTTTTCCCTTCTTTCCAGTGAAAAAATGCAAGATGCAGTGCCTGACTTTTATCCCGAAGTCAAATGGCAATGTCTTTCCGGCAGGTCTCCTGACTTTCAACGGTTTTCTGCCCTTTCAACAGGCGTTCAATGTGGAAAAAGCCTTCCCCCGTCTCTCCGGTGGTAACATCTCGGATAACGACGTGGCCTGATCCTGCTGAACAGAAAATGAACAAACCGGGTTGTTTGCCTTCCCTCTCCAGCGTACCGTTTTTCAGTTGCGGGTACAGTGTACGAATCTCACGTACTTCCCTATTATCCGGACCTTTTCAAGTCCGGCACCAGAAAAAAAGAACTGATAACAGTGTACTGTTTTTTCCCCTCGCTTTCAACAGCAAAAGAGGGGAATTTTCATGTTTTGCCCACAATCCCATAATAAAAAAACGTTTTGGATTGTGGGCATGACTATGCCGCGCTTCAACAAAGGGTGACAGCAATGATGAAACGCTTGGGATTACGGGCGAGCCGGATAGATCCCGTTCATGCAAATTATAGAGCGAAGTTCACCGGGATTCCATGGCCGTTTGTTACCATTCCCGTCAGTTGGTCGTAAATCGGGCAAATTGAAGGTATGGACACCGTCACCACCAAAATTGTTTCCAAGCAAACTATATACTGCCTGATACTGCTGAATCGGTAGAGATTGCCCACTGCAATCAAGAAAACCTACCGGAGCAAAATTACCGGCAAACAATTTTACAATCGCAAGCATTTCATCCATACCCACACTCCTTTTTGTTTTTTGACTGATAGACTGCTTTATTTTTTCAACAAAAACCCTCCGACAAAGCACTCCTTCCGTTGTTACTCCGAACTCCGGTGTATGCTGACTCTCTCCTTGTCATATCGAGCTCCCGAGTGCTGCGAAGGATGTAAGAGATCTCTCCCTGACGTCGAGATGACAAAAAATGAGTACGATTAAAAATCGGGGATACGCTCCCATAAATTACAAATTTTTAAACGGAATAGTACTCAGGACAGCAACAAGCAGATCCCAGAATTTTCCGACAGAGGGAATATGCACCTTCTCATCCGGAGAGTGCGGGTAGCGAATGGTGGGACCAAAAGAGATCATATCAAGTGCAGGGTATGCGCCGCCTATAATACCGCACTCAAGACCAGCATGAACCGCACTCGTCACAGGAATCTTCCCGAATTTTCTCTGAAATACATCCTGCATGATCTTCAGAATCAGCGACTCAGGGTTCGGCTTCCACCCGGGATATCCCCCGTCAACCACCGAACCCGCCCCTGCAAGATCAAAAAGAGCCGTAATCATGAACTCAGAATCGACTTTCGCCGAATCAACCGAACTTCTGAGGAGCGAGTCAACGGTAATGGTACTATTGGCTGATTTCACCATGGCAAGATTATTGGACGTCTCAACAAGACCCTCCATCTCACTGCTCATGCGCATCACTCCATTCGGACAGGCATAAATAGCCTTCATCAATCTGACACACACTGCGGGATCGATAACGGTTTCGGGAAGCCCGGCAGAAACCGCATCAATCTTCAGGGTTGGTTCAACCGCACGCAATTCATCCTGTATGGTACCGGACAAGAGAGAGATTCGGTCGAGAAAGGCATCCGCCATTGCTTCGGGAAGAGCAGCAAGGGCAAAGGATTCACGAGGGATGGCATTGCGAAGGCTTCCCCCGTCTATTGAAGCAAGCTGCAAACCATACCCGATATAGCCTTCATAGAGAATACGGTTCATGATCTTGTTGGCATTGCCGCGGCCCAGATGAATATCCAGACCGCTGTGGCCGCCCATCAAGCCGGTTACGCTGATCCTGAACCCCCGGTAGTTATCCGACAGAGCGTGTTCACTGTAACTGAAGGTTGAGGTTACGTTGACGCCACCTGCGCAGCCGATAAAGAGCTCCCCCTCATCCTCCGAATCAAGGTTCATAAGAATTTCACCCTTCAGCACTCCGGGTTTCAAACCCATTGCCCCGCTCATCCCCGCCTCCTCATTGCTGGTAAAGAGCGCTTCAATCGGGCCATGCTGCAACCCGGTGGATGCCAGCACCGCCATCGCTGCTGCAACACCAAGGCCATTATCGGCCCCAAGCGTGGTGCCATTTGCCCGCACCCACTCTCCATCCACAATAGTCTCAATCGGGTCTGTTGTAAAATCATGGATCTTGCCGGTGTTCTTCTGCGGCACCATATCCAGATGCGCCTGCAAAATCACCCCCTGCCGATTCTCCATACCCGCCGTGGCCGGTTTGCGGATAATGACATTGTCGGCTTCATCCACAATACTCTCAAGGCCGAGGTTGCGCCCGAATGCCATCATGAACTCCCGGATCTTCTCCTCATGGCCCGAAGGCCGGGGAACCCTGGTCAGACGATAAAAATTCCCCCACACCTCACCGGGGCTCAGCGCTGAAATATCGTTGTTCATAAACATCTATTTGTGTTTGGACCGGGCCAATGTAGGGGCGAAAGATTTTTCGCCCTTACCAAAATCGGGTCAGTATGTTAAAACCATCCCCCCTATCGACAAACCCGCGCCGGTGCCGACCATCAGCAGTTTATCGCCCCGTTTGAGAGAGCCATCACGAACTGACTGGTAGAGGGTGGCGGGAATGGAAGCGGCAACACAGTTGCCGAGCAACTCAAGCGTCTGCATGATCTTCTCTTCCGGCCAGCCGAAGCGACGAAGCATGTGAAGGCCGACTTTGCTGGCCTGATGGGGCACAACAACGTCAATATCGAGCAGGCTTTTCGAAAGTCCCGGATAGAGCTCTTCAAGAAAGGCTTCATCAAGACGGCGTACCATGCGGAGTACGGCGGAGCCATCCATATGGAAGAGATCGTTATCGGGGTTATGGCCAGGTTTGGAGGGATGAAGGGCCGAACCCCCGCCCATAATGGTGGTCAGGTAGGCGCCATCTCCCCATGTTCGAAAATGTGCATGATGCATTAGCGACTCCTCCCTCTCGCCTGAACGGGTCACAACAACAGCCGCCGCCGCATCCCCGACAAGGGTTGCCGACTCGGGCTCCCTGATGTTGATACCGCAGGAGGAGATATCGGAACTGGCAATCAGGATATTGGTATAGCGTCCGGCAGCAAGATAGTTTGCAGCGACATCCATTGCTGCAAGAAAGCTCAGGCAGGTATTGTGCACCGTCATGGAAGGTATGCCGGAACTTCCCAGACCGAGTTGACGCTGGAGCAGTGCGCCCATGTCAGGAATAGCCTGCTCAGCCGTTCCCGAGGCATTGATGATAAGGTTGAGCCGGTCAGGCTCAAGATTCGCCTCTTTGAGAGCTTCACGCGCTGCCTCAGCGGCCATGAATGATGAGGTCTCCGTGCTGATCCAGCGTCGCTGGCGCACGCCGTTACGCCGCTCCACCCAGCCGGCAGGGAGCCGGCAGATCGCTTCAAGTTCGGAGCTCTCGACAACACGCTGAGGGAGATAACGGCCAACGCCAATGATTCTGAGCGGAAGATTTACGTTCATCTCACTTTACCCTTCTCTTTTGCGCATGAGTTCAACCAGCTCCGTAGTTCTTGACGCCTGTTTTTCAACAGCGGCAATAAGATGCTCCATGTCGCTTCGCCGCTCCCGCTCCGTTACCGTATCGAAGAGAATCGGCTTCTGGAACCCTTCGGAGAGTCTGAAAATCCGGAAGCAGCTTCTGATGAGCTGGAAATAGAGAAGCGGCAGCAGCAGCTCTGCAAGAAAAAAAGGCAACTCCTGGTAGTAGAGTATAAAACCGTCCCAGTCACCGATGAACAGGGCGCTCCATCGAACAAAAAAGTAGAGATAGAGTACCGGATGAAAGCAGAGAAAAAGACGCATGATACGCGACTGCCGCTCAAGCGGAGGGTCGTGCTCGTATTTTGAGAGCAGCCAGGGAAAATGGCCAACGGTCATAGCGGCGCTCCGGTCATTGAGATAACGCGCCCCCTGAAGGGCCGAATCAATAAAGATCGCCACAAGACTCAGCAGCCCCGAGGAGAGAACCGTGGCAAGAAAAGCATAGGTCAGAGCATCAAACTTGAAGGAGCCCGAAAGATAGGGAAGGGTGATTGATGTCGGTTTGATGACAATAAAGAGCAGTGCAATACCGGCAAGTACCAGTGAAAAGGTATGCAGCTTCCGGGCATGCTTGAGACTCTCGATAACCGCTTCGACATTGGCACCCTGCATGGAGTTTCCCGGAGGATCAATGCGCATGAGAGCTGCCGAATCGGTTTCGGGTGAATAGAAACCGTTGACACCGATACTGCACCCCTTGAGCGCCGTGTAACTGGTGGCGGTATCAATGGTACTTTTACTGAGATTGGATCGAGAGAGATTCGCACCGCTCAGCTCCGCTCCCCGCAAGTCAGCTCCACTGAGATCTGCACCGGTGAGGTCAGCGTTCTTGAGCAGAGCATGCTGAAGCCTCGCGCCACTCAGGTTAACCTCTCCGAGCGAGCAGCCCTGAAGAGCTGCACCTTCAAGGTCCGGCGTAACCTCCGGATTTTCCTGACGCCACCGGTTCCAGACCTCCACGCCTTTTTCAAGAATAACCAGATGTTCCGGCTTTATCATAACTGCTTCTATTATTTCATGTTACCATTATCGGTTATCTCCCCTTCCGGCGGTTTACCCACATAGAGAAGAATCGCCCTGAAAAGCGATGCACTGTGTACCGCCTGCTCAAGAGCTTCCGGACGGCTCATATCCCTGTTGTCCATACGCATCCGGTTGCCAAGCTTGCGGGAAATTTCTGCAACACGGGCAACTTCACGGGCAAGGTCAGCTTCACTTGCAAGCCTTATCCTGTAGATACTTCGCCGGATATAGCCGATACTTTTCAGGGCCTCACCTTCAATAATGCCGTCGTTTTTCGAATGCCGCTCCCTGTTGAAAGCGTCATAAGCGCTATTATGCAGCGGCATGGAGAGGTCGGCGATGTAGTGAGCAGCAAATACAAGGGGATAATCGGCATATTTCCCGGTCGCGTTCAGATCGCGAAAATCACGCAGTGAGCCGATGATAGCGCCATAAAGATGGCCCTCCTGGTCATCGGGGTCATTGAAGCGCTGAAGCTGCTCCATAACCATCACCTCACTGACCGGTACCGCCCCGTTGTTATTGAAATAGTGGTTTTTCTCCTCTATCTTTCTGAATGCCTCCCTCGACTTGACAACATCAGGTGCCGCAGCACTGTACCATCGATCAAATCCTGCCGCGCGGGCAATCGCAAGATGGGTTTTATCATGCCATCCGTATGTCTGCAATGGATGTAAAAGCAGAAGAAGAGCCGTAAAAAACAGCTCAACCGTTCGCTTGACTTTTATGTTCATACCTGGCTCCCCGTATGTTGAGGGTAATGATCAGAAGCGCCTGTGAGTTGACGGTGTCAAATCAAGGTACACACATTCAGACAAAAAGCGAACTCAGGAATACCGGCGTCAACAGAGCTTCATGCCGACATATCGAGCATACGCCGGATAGGCTTCAGGGCTGCACTCTGAAGCATTTCGGGCACGCTGATTTCAGGCGACCGGTTCTGCATGCACTCATAGAGCTTCTGAAGGGTATTCTGCTTCATCTGCGTACAGAGACTATGGGGATTATTGCGATCCTTGGGGGCCGGAATAAAAATTTTCCCCGGAGAACGCTTCTGCATTTCATAGAGAATTCCCGGTTCGGTCGCAACAATAAAGCTTTGAGCTGAACTTGACTCCGTATGCAGCAGAAGAGCCTGTGTGGAACCGATAAAGGAGGCATGGCGTAGCACCTCTTCGCGGCATTCGGGATGGGCAATCAACTCCGCATCCGGATGCTCCCGGCATGCCTGGAGAATATAGGGCTCGGTAAAGGCATCGTGCACATAACAGCACCCCTGCCAGATAAACATCTCCCTGTGAAGTTTGCGGGCCAGATAGCCTCCAAGATTTTTGTCAGGGGCAAAAATTATCGGCTGCTCTGCGGGAATCTGCCGGATGATATGCTCTGCATTTGAAGAGGTACAGGTAATATCCGACAGCGCCTTGATTTCGGCGGTCGAATTGATATAGGTGATAACCAGGGCCTCCGGATGCAACTGCTTGAATTTCCTGAACTCAACGGGCGGACAACTGTCTGCCAGTGGGCACCCTGCATGGGAGTCAGGCATCAGAACCAGTTTTCCCGGATTAAGCAGTTTGGCAGTTTCCGCCATAAAATAGACCCCGGCAAAAACAATCACATCCGCACTGTTTTTTTCAGCCGCACGGGCCAGAGCGAGGCTGTCGCCGACAATATCCGCGACCTGCTGCACTTCGGGAACCGTATAGTAGTGCGCAAGAATCAGGGCATTCATCTCTTTTTTCAGCACACTGATCCGCTGAAAAAGCTCTTCATGCAAAAGGGTGCCGTCAACAGCACCGGCGGAAACAAAATCTCTGGTCATAGTATGATTACAATCGGTTGCGAACCTCGGGGTACGGTATTGAGGAAGCAGAAAAAAACTGATGGGTAAAATTATTACATCTTGCAGAATTCCGGCACGGCATCAGGAAATTTACGGATCATTTGAGATAATAGTCAAGATCATCATCCTCCCTGATCAGAAGCAGTATGGCGGAGTTGGGAACAATGATGTAACGCTCCTCTTCATACTCGATCTCATAGGAGCTGTTCTGGATAAAAATAGCCAGATCACCGACTTTTGCCTGAAGCGGAATATACTGCGCTGCCGTTACCCTCTCTTTCCATGGTTCGTCAGACTCCGGAGGGGGACCTATCGGATAGCCCGGCCCTGTTTTTATAACATAACCGCTCTGGATTTTCTCTTTTTCCTGGACTCCGGGAGGAAGATAGATACCGGACTTGGTCCTGTCATCAAGAGATTTTGGTTTGATTAATACTCTATCGCCGACAACAACAAATTTATCTGTTATATTCACATTTTGAGTCATATGTTTCTCTTGACCTGTTTACCGCAGCACCATGCGGTTGATGAGGAAAATGTAATAAAAAATAAGTGTCAGGCAAATCCTGAGCCTTTGGTTCCATAGTTTGATAAAGAGGCATTAAAAAACAGGCAGCAAAGCTGCCGGAATCCCGATTATAAGGTCAAATCGGAACACCTGAAGAAAACCGTTACCGTATCCATGAGGCCAGGCGCTGCCAAACCTCTGCGCTCATAATCTCAACACAGCAGCTCTCCTATATATAACCGGAAACTCGAACGTGCGGAAGTTTTTCAATGTATTTAGCCGGCACAATACCTGGCTGCTCTTTGCACTCTATTGTGCAATCTCGATTTTTTTCATAAAGCTCCAGAATGATGATACGATTACCAGAGTAAGAACCGGGGGCATTGAGTTCAGCGCTTTCATAACCGACAAACTTTTGAGCTATAGCTACCTCCTGAACCTGAAACAGGAAAACGACCGGTTGATGCAGGTAAACACCGATCTTCTTGCAAGAGTGATCAACCTTGATGCGGCTGTAACGGATGAGAGAAACAGCCGGAAAATTACGGCAGACAGCACACTCAATGCCTCCAGCTTCATCATGGCCCGGGTGGTAAGCCGAAGGTTCAGTGATCGGGAGAACATGCTCCTGATCGATGCCGGATGGAAAAAAGGAATCAGAAAGGATATGACGGTACTTACTCCACAGGGTCTGGTTGGTAGAGTGACGACCGTCTCGGAGAACTATGCAAGGGTAATGCCTGTGATCCACACTGATTTCAAGGTCTGCGTTGTTTCCGATAAAAGCGGAAGCATCGGCGTCCTCTCATGGAGCGGAGGAAGGGAGTTCGTCGCCCAGATGGAACATGTCCCTATCAGCAGCAGCCTCAAGGTAAATGAGGAGATTGTCACCTCTGACTTCAGTACATTTTCGGCCAGAGGAATTCCTGTTGGCCGGGTAGTGCGTATCACTCCCGATAAACTCTTCTACACCGTAGATGTCCGGCTTGCCGTTGATTTTTCATCACTGAATCAGGTTCTTGTTGCTCCGCTGATAATCGAGCCGGAAAAAGCTGTCATGACCAGCAACAATACAACTGAAGAGCCTCTCCCTTAATTTTTCAGACCTTATTTATTGTGGCAACAAAAATCCCTTTCTATATCGTGCTCCTCTGCATTGTCTCACTCCTGCAGGTGTTCGGCCTCTCCCATCTCACCATTTTTGATGTATCGCCCGATGCCATTTCGCTCTTTCTTGCCTTCATTGCTGTAACAATCGGCCAGAGAGCGGGTACCAGTTTCGGGTTTGCTGCGGGAGTTATAGCCGGACTTATGTCAGGAAACATGGGTCTGTCGATGCTTGCAAGAACGGTAGAGGGTTTTATTGCCGGGTTTTTCAATATCCCTGAAAACAGTCATGCAACATCAAAACAAAAAACCAAACGCATGTACAGCGCACTCCTGACGGCCAGCTTCCTTGCCAATGCTGTATTCGCCGCAGGTTACAACCCTCTCGGACTTTCACCCCTTTACCGTATTCTGGTTCTCGGCTTGCTTGAATCACTCCTCACCCTCATCCTTGCCTTTATCGCAAAGCGGCTGTTAATGAGAAAAACCTTTTCAGACTGATGGATAAAATTCAGCGAAGCACTACACAGGTATCACTCTTTGTCGTAGCTGTTTTCTCCGTTCTTTTTGCCCGGCTCTTCTACATACAGGTACTTAATTATCAGCAGCTCGGCTCAATTTCGACAACAAACAGTATCCGAAGGGTCTGGGTTCAGCCGCCAAGAGGACGCATGATCGACAAAAAGGGAGTCGTTCTTGTCGATAATCAGCCGCTCTACACCGTCAAGGTCATTCCTTCTGAATTCAAAAAAGAGCGCACCGGCTACCTTGCTTGGCTCTTGAAAATAGAGAAATCCGAACTGGCTGATAAAATCAGTAAGGGATATGAGTTCAACCGTTTTTCGACCGTAACGGTCAGCCGTAACCTTGACGGTGTTGACGTAGCTCGACTGAGCGAAAACCTCTGGCAGCTGCCCGGAGTGCTGATTGAAACCGACAATAAACGAAAGTACTCCGACTCTCTCAACGGCTCCCATCTTTTCGGTTATCTGCGTGCCATCTCAAAAGCAAAACTTGAGGAGTTCGCTGAGCAGGGATACACCCCGGATGACAAAATCGGATTCAGCGGACTGGAAAAATATTATGAAGAACGTCTGAGGGGTCAGAAGGGCGCCCGGTTTGAAATGATCACTCCTCTCGGAAAATTTGCCGGTAAATACAACTACGGCAACAGCGACATAGCCGCTGTCAGGGGTGATGACCTCTATCTCTCAATCGATGGCGGCCTTCAGCAACTTGCCGAACAACTGCTGAGAAAAACCGGAAGATCCGGTGCAGTTGTTGCCATAGACCCCTCTACAGGAGGAATTCTTGCTCTTGCCAGTGCTCCGGACTACAGCCTGAATATTTTCAATGGCTCGACCGACAGCAAAGGATGGAGCGATATCTTGTCATCTCCCCAGAAACCGCTCTTTAACCGGACAGTTCAGGCCGTCTATCCTCCCGGCTCCATCTACAAGATGATTCTGGCCATGGCTGCGCTTGAAGAGAAGAGAATGGATCCGGCTACAAAAATACTTGACAGCGGTGTCTTCATCTATGGGGGGAGGCGCTTTCTCAGCAATGAAGGGAAGGGGCACGGTGTGGTAGATATGCGTGAAGCCATAACCGTCTCCTCCAATGTCTATTTTTACAACCTGATTTTCAAGGTCGGGCTTGATAACTGGACCAAATATGGCAGTATGTTCGGTTTCGGTACGAAAACGGGCATTGACCTTCCGGGCGAACGGGCAGGTCTTCTGCCGTCAATCGAATATTATAACAACCGCTACGGAAAAAATCGCTGGACAAAAGGGTATATGGTCAGCCTTGCCATCGGCCAGGGTGAGCTCGGCACAACCCCGGTACAGCTTGCAGCCTATGCGGCAGCACTTGCCAACAACGGAACCCTCTTTCAGCCCCATATTGTAAATGGTTACCGTGATACGGCAACCGGCAGATATATCCCCTTCACCTTCGCCAAACAGCAGTTGCCGGTAACGGCTGAAACCTACGGCATTATCAGGGACGGCATGAAGGGTGTCGTGCTTCGAGGAACCGGAACGCTGGCGAAAGTCCCCGGCGTGGAGATTGCCGGAAAAACCGGTACCGCACAGAACCCCCACGGACAGGATCATGCATGGTTTATCGCCTATGCACCGGTCGATAATCCAAAAATTGCCATGGCGGTTCTGGTTGAAAATGCAGGTTTCGGAGGCACCATTTCCGCCCCGATTGCCCGTGAACTGATAAAATATTATATCAAGGGCGAAAAGCCTCCGGTGTCTGCACTCCCCGGAGCGCCCAAAGCAGAGCCGGACAGCACCAGCGAAACCCTGCCGGATGTTCCGTCCGACAATACGGTAACGAATGAAACCCCGCCGCCAGCAGCGGAGAGCAGTAAAAAAAACAATGACGTTCTACCAGCAGAATGATCTACAAGCATGACCAGGCCTCCATACAGGGCTTTCTTGAGGATACAAGCAACCTGAAAACCGGCCATACTCCGGGAGTTTTTTTCCCGGAAACCGTTGATGAACTTGCCGGCCTCCTGAAAAGGGATGGTGCAGAACCCCGCCGCTTTACCATTGCCGGAAACGGAACCGGAACGACCGGCGGCAGAATCCCGATGGGAGATTACGTCATCTCCATGCAGAAACTCGACCGGATCGATGAGCCGGCAGTACTCTCCGAAAAGCATGCAATCATGACCGTGCAGGCAGGTGCGCTGCTTGAAAATATCCAGATAAAAGCCGAACAGAGCGGATGGTTTTATCCGCCGGACCCTACCGAAAAACTCTGTTTTATCGGAAGCACCATAGCCAATAACTCTTCAGGAGCAAGAAGCTTCAAATACGGATCGACCCGTGAGCATATTGCAAGAATTCTCATCATACTGCCAGGGGGTGACCGGCTTGATCTTTCCCGCGGCAGCTGCAAGGCGGACAAACAGGGCACCTTCCATTTCACACTGCCGCACTCGGGAGCAGTCACACTGCAAAGGCCGGACTACCGCATGCCGGCAACATCAAAGCACAATGCCGGCTACTTTTCAAAGGAGGGCATGGATCTCATCGATCTCTTCATCGGTTCGGAAGGAACACTCGGAGTCATCGCTGAAGCCGACCTCATGCTCATTCCCCGACCGGCCTCCCTTATCTCATCACTGATCCATTTCGGCACAATTGACGATCTCTTCGGGTTTGTCAAACTCCTCAAAGAGCCGGAAAACGGTATTTCACCGAGAGCCATTGAATTTTTCGACAAAAACTCCCTTGGCTTGCTCGCCCAAAAATATCCCGATCTGCCCCGGGAGAGCGAAGGGGCAATTTTCATCGAACTGGAAACAACTCCGGAAAGCGATGAAGCTGCTCTTGACACCCTCTTCACGCTCATGGAATCATGCAATGCCTTGACCGACAACTCCTGGGTAGCGCTTGACCGTGAAGAACAGTCCAGACTGCGGGAGTTTCGCCACACCCTCCCGCTCCTTGTCAATGATTGGCTGAGCCGGCAGAAAGAGAGCAAAATCAGCACCGACATGGCCGTGCCCGGCGATCGGTTCCGTGAACTCTTTGATTTTTACCGGAACTCTTGCGAACAGGAGGGCTTTGTCTATATTCTTTTCGGCCACATAGGCAACGAACACCTGCACCTGAACATCCTGCCGAGAAACAGGGAGGAGTTTCTTCTGGCCAAGTCGCTCTACCGGAAACTTGTTGAAAAGGCACTTGCTCTTGGCGGAACACTCTCGGCCGAACACGGCATCGGCAAGCTCAAGGCAGAGTATCTTGTCGGGCTCTATCAGGAGCGGGGAATAATGGAGATGGTGCGGGTAAAAAAGAGCCTGGATCCCGACCTGATCCTCAACATCGGCAATATTATTCCGGCAGCCTGTTTGGAAACTGAAAACCATTGAACTCCCGCACACGGTGTCGAAAAAACAGACCACACAGCACTACGTACAAGCCATTCAGAACAGAAAGGCCCGGTATGAATTTGAAATTCTTGATACCTTCGTCACCGGTATCCAGCTCTTCGGCAGCGAGGTCAAATCGGTGCGTCTCGGCAAGGCCAGCCTGAACGACAGCTTTGCCATCATCCTTCGCAATGAGGTGTGGCTTGAGAACATGCAGATCACCCCGTATGAGCACAACCATCTGGAGATGCTCGAACCGAAACGGAGCCGGAAACTGCTTCTGCACAAGGCTGAAATCCTTAAAATACAGGCGAAAATAACGGAAAAAGGGCTCACACTGGTACCGCTGAAAGCATTTTTCAGTTCAAAAGGGTTGTTAAAAATAGAGATTGCCATCGCCAAAGGGAAAAAGCTCTACGACAAACGCGAAACCATCAAGGCGCGGGAGAACCAGCGGCAGATGGAGCAGCTACGAAAACAATATTAAACACCAAAAACTCAATCCATGCGTTTTCCAACCGTAAAGGAACAGCTTGATATCATTACCGCCAATGTTGTGGAACTCATCAGCGTTGGAGAGCTTGAACAGAAGCTTCTGCACAGCCTGAAAACCGGCGTGCCGCTCAAAGTGAAGCTTGGTGCTGACCCGTCAAGACCGGATCTGCATCTCGGCCACTCGGTCGTACTGCGAAAACTCAGGGAGTTTCAGGATCTCGGCCATGAAGCAATCCTCATCATCGGCGACTTTACCGCCATGATCGGTGACCCGTCAGGGAAAAGCAAAACACGACCCCAGCTCTCGGCAAAAGAGGCAAGAGAGAACGGTGAAAGCTACTTCGAACAGGCATCAAAAATCCTTGATCCAGACAAAACAACCATCTGCTATAACTCCGACTGGCTCGGCGCCATGAAATTTGCCGACATCATCCGTCTGTCAAGCCACTACACCGTCGCCAGAATGCTTGAACGCGATGACTTTGAACGGCGCTACCGCTCCAATGAACCCATCTCGATTCATGAATTTCTCTACCCTCTGGCACAGGGGATGGACTCGGTACATCTGAAAAACGATATTGAGCTCGGCGGCACCGACCAGAAATTCAACCTGCTTGTCGGCAGGGATCTGCAGCGGGAGTACGGCATCCCGCCGCAGGTCTGCATTACCATGGAGCTGCTTGTGGGCAGTGACGGAAAGGAGAAGATGTCGAAATCACTCGGTAATGCCATCTGTTTCAATGACCCGCCTTCGGAGATGTACGGCAAGGTACTCTCGATTCCCGACCCGCTGATCGAGACCTGGTGCCGGCTTCTGGTACCGCAAACAGAGCGCGCAGCCACATCAGCTATTCTTGAACAGCGGGAAACGGACCCGAGAAGTGCCAAAAGGGCTCTTGCAAGAGAGATTGTAGCCTCCTACTACTCACGCTCAGCCGCTGCAGATGCCGAAACACACTTCGATCAGCTTTTTGTGCATAAAAAAGCACCTGATCACATTGAACTCTTCCTGTTTGAAGAGCAATCACTGCCTCTGATCGACCTGCTGGTCACCCTTGGTGCCGCCCCTTCAAAAAGCGAAGCCCGCAGGATGATACAGCAGAACTCCGTTCTGGTCGATGACCGGAAAATCTCGGAAATCCATGAGAAGATTGATCTCGAAAGCGAACCGAAAATCATCAGAGCCGGAAAAAGAAGGTTTTTTAAAGTCGCCGCAAAAAAAACATTTTGAATGCCACTGCTTTTTCCTATAATTGCTCAATTTCGATAGTGTAGACTGTTTGTACAATAAATTTATCCGGAGGCACGGCATTGTCATTTGTCCCGACAAAAGTATTCTTCACCAAAGGTGTGGGAAGGCACAAGGAGTATCTCTCATCTTTCGAGCTTGCTTTGAGAGAAGCCAAAATTGAGAAATGCAATCTGGTCACCGTTTCAAGTATTTTTCCGCCGAAATGTGAGCGCATCAGTGTTGAAGAGGGTTTGAAGGAGCTCTCTCCAGGCCAGATCACCTTTGCCGTCATGGCTCGCAACTCAACCAATGAGTACAACCGCCTTATTGCCGCTTCGGTCGGTGTAGCTATTCCGGCTGACGATACCCAGTACGGCTACCTCTCTGAACACCATCCTTTCGGAGAATCTGCCGAACAGTCCGGAGAATATGCTGAAGATCTTGCAGCAACCATGCTCGCCACAACCCTCGGTATCGAGTTTGACCCCAACAAGGATTGGGATGAACGCGAGGGTATCTACAAGATGAGCGGCAAGATCATCAACTCCTACAATATCACGCAGTCGGCAGAGGGTGAAAACGGGATGTGGACAACGGTCATCTCCTGCGCCGTTCTCCTTCCGTAATCATCCGGAATCCGGTCAGCACGAACTGAACCGTCGTCAGGGCAACTCCATAAGGGTGCTCCCGGTATAAAAATTTACTGAACAGTGAAAAGGGTCAGGCTATGCCCTTTTCACTGTTTTCGGTTCCGGGCTCTCACTCCTCTAACCCATCATTCACTCCCCGATTCATGGACTTTTTCACACCGTTCCAGAATATGCATACACTTGAAGAGCTGATTATCTGGGGAGGATACCTGCTGCTCTTTATAATTATTTTTGCCGAAACCGGACTCTTTGCCGGCTTTTTTCTTCCTGGTGACTCCCTGCTCATAACCGCCGGCCTCATCGCCGCAACCGGAGGTCTCGACATCTATCGCACACTCGCAACCCTTGTATGCGGCGCAATTCTTGGCGATGCAACCGGCTATCTTATAGGGCGACAACTCAGCAGAACAATTTTCCATAAAACGGATTCCCGTTTCTTTCATAGGGAACACCTTGAAAAAACCGAGCGCTTCTATAAAAAACACGGTGCAAAAACCATCTTTCTCGCCCGTTTTGTTCCGGTTATCCGCAGCTTTGCTGCATCCCTTGCAGGAGTAGCCGGTATGGCCTTCCCTGTTTTTCTCTTTTTCAGTGTTTCCGGAGCTGTTGCGTGGGTACTCTGCTTTACCCTGATCGGCTACTTTATTGCCAGCCTCTTTCCTGATATAGTCCAGTACCTGCATACCATCATTCTTGCAGGAATTATCCTGATTGCCGCCAGCGCGCTGAAAAGCCTGAAACCGAAAAAAAAGCAACGCTAACTCCTGCTTATCTCTTTTTAAAACAGGGCTGCTCACGGATATTAAGCGCAGGTGTGGTATTTTAGGCAGAACAACCTTTAACAATCCGGGTATCACGGTAATGACTGAATCGATAAAAACTGATGTTCTGGTTATCGGCAGCGGTATAGGCGGCCTCTACTTTGCCATTCACATGGCCGATCACGCCAGTGTGACGATCATTACAAAAAAAGAGAGCTTCACGTCAAATACCAACTGGGCGCAGGGAGGCATTGCCGCCACTATCGATACCAACGACACCCCGGAACTGCATATTGCCGATACACTCGGTGCCGGCGCCGGACTGTGCAATCGAGAGATGGTCTCCCTCATGGTCAGGGAAGGGCCTCGGCACATTCAGCGCCTTATAGAGCTCGGTGTCAACTTTACGACATCAGACCATGACCACCTCCACCTCGGCAAGGAGGGAGGGCATTCAAGAAGCCGGATCGTCCATGCGCAGGATCTTACCGGACGGGCAGTTGAAACCGCACTCATTGACAGGGTCAACAACCATCCCAATATCACCCTGCTTGAACACCATTTTGCCATCGAACTGCTTACCGAGCATCATCTCGGCATCAAAACAAATGACATCTCCTGCTTCGGGGCCTATGTGCTTGATACAAAACAGCGGAAGCCGAAAAAAATTCTCTCGAAAATCACCATGGTAGCCTCCGGAGGTCTCGGCTATGTCTATCCCTACACCACCAATCCCGATATTGCCACCGGAGATGGTGTGGCCATGGGGTACCGGGCCGGAGCGGAAGTTGCCAATATGGAGTTCATCCAGTTTCATCCAACCTCTCTCTACCATCCGAAGGCAAACTCATACCTGATTTCCGAAGCGGTTCGCGGATTCGGAGGAATCCTGAAACTGAAGAACGGCCAGGAGTTCATGCACAAGTATGACAAGCGACAGAACCTTGCACCCCGCGATATTGTGGCAAGAGCCATCGACTCGGAGATCAAAAAAAGCGGAGAGGAGTGCGTCTTTCTTGATGTGACCCATATCGATCCGGAAAAAACCAAAGAGCATTTCCCCAATATTCACGAAACCTGTCTCAGTTTCGGCATCGATATGACACGGGAGATGATCCCGGTCGTCCCTGCCGCACACTACTCATGCGGAGGAATCAGAACGGACAGCAAAGGCCGAACCACCCTCAACCGGCTCTATGCCTGCGGAGAGAGCAGCTGCACGGGAGTTCACGGAGCAAACCGGCTCGCAAGCAACTCCCTGCTCGAAGCGCTCGTCTTCGCATGGGAAGCAAGTATTGATATCCGCGAACAACTCCAGCAGCTGGAGAACAGTGTCGAATTTCCCGACTGGGACGATACCGGCACCGTAAACCCCGAAGAGTGGATCCTTGTTTCACACAACAAGCGCGAAGCCCAGCAGGTGATGAATGACTATGTCGGTATTGTACGCAGCGACCTGCGGCTGGCCAGAGCCAAAAGAAGAATGGATTTCCTCAAGGATGAAACTGAAGCCTACTATAAAAAGACAAAGATCACCACACAGATTCTGGAACTGAGGAACATCATCAAGGTCTCAAACCTTATCATTGAAGGGGCCATAAAGCGCCGTGAATCAAGAGGACTGCACTACACAACCGACTACCCAGGCAAGGACGACAAACACTTTCTGATTGATACTGTGCTGCGCTCTTTCTGATTGACATTGACACAAACCCATCTATTAATCGTAGTGAGCAGTTTGAGGGTAAGGCGGACGGAGCGCAGAAACCGGAGTGTACACGGAGTACATGAGGATTTTGAGCACCGCCCAACGAAGCCATCAAATTGCGGAATAGATTAAGAGATGGGCCTCCTACTTCACCTCCTGCCAGTCCCTGGCATACCTGAAATCAATACCGGGAGTGCGGCCTGAAATCTTGGCGATAACCGGCATCATCCGCTTGTACTGGTTCCGTACAACCATCTTTCTGACACGATCATAAAACGGTTCATCCACCCCTTCTCTGAGAATGGCCGCTTTATCCATTCTCTTTTCAAGCATCCTGTAAAGCAGAAGATCAACCGCCTCGTAGCTGAAACCAAGATCATCCTCATCACTCTGCCCTTCCCAGAGATCGGCGGAGGGCGCTTTTTCAATAAGCGGCTCAGGAATGCCAAGGTGGCGTGCGAGTCCTCTGACCTGGGTTTTATAGAGATCACCAAGAGGATTGATCGCTGAAGCCATGTCTCCGAACATGGTTCCGTAACCGAGGAGCAGCTCGGTTTTATTGCTTGTACCTGCAACAAGCCGTCCGTCTCTGGCCGATACATCATAGAGAAAAACCATACGGGTCCGGGCCATGATATTACCCCGCCGCAAAAGCTCGGTCTCCGGCACGGAGGAAAACAGTGCATCGACAACCGGCGTAATGGAAACCTCTTCCGAACGGATACCGAGCCTCCGGATCATGAGTTCAGCATGCTCAAGACTCTCCGGACTGCTTGACCGGTAGGGCATCATGAGCGCCAGAACGTTATCCCGGCCAAGGGCGCGAACAGCAAGCTCACAGACAACCGCTGAATCAATACCGCCGGAAAGGCCGAGAACAACCGAACGGAACCCGAATTTGCGGATCTCGTTGGAAAGAAAAGCCTTGAGCATCTCCTCGACTATATGGTAGTTTAGATGGAGATCCTGAACCTTCATAATGGCACCCCGATTTATTTGTTCTCCCGTCACAGTCAGCGTCTGAGCCATTTTTCCGGATTCTGCTTGACACGACCCTTCCAGATCTCAAAATGCACCACTGAACCGCCCTCCGGCATCCTTCCGGAAAGCCCGACCATCTGCTGCGATTTTATCAGATCGTCCTTGGACACACTCAGCTGACCGAGATTGGCATAGACGGTAAGATAGGATTTTGAATGACGGATAATGACAATGTTGCCGAATGTGGGCAGAAAGGCAATCTGGGCGACCCTGCCGCCGGAGACCGCCCTGACCTGGGTACTTGACGGTACGGAAATATCTATGCCGTTATTCGTGGTAACAATTTTCAGATCCCGGTCCTGAACCGATCCGAATCTTTGGGATACCACACCATTGCGTACTGGCCAGGGCAGAGAACCTGCTGCATTGTCGAAATCCGCCGAAACACGGTCAACATCAGAGGCGATCTCGGGCTGAGCGGGAACACTCTGCCTTTCCTGAACCGGCGGAAGCTGAGACTCCGGCCTTTTATTATCCTTGATGACGACAGCGGGCGGCTCCGGCAGCGGAGGCGGAGCAACACCTTTACGCTTCCTTGCTGCCATCCGTTCCGCCTGAAGCCGTCTGAGGGTCTGACGGTCAGCTTCAAGCCGGGTTTGCTCCACCCTTCGGGCCTCAAGACGCTTTGCTTCAAGACGCTTTGCTTCAAGACGCCTCGCCTCAATGATCTTCCGCCTCCGCTCATTTTCAGCCTCCACAGCCCGCTGTTCAGCCATAATCAGCGACTCAATCCTTGACTGCAGCTGCTGACGTTTTTTACGGACAACTTCGAGCTGAGCTGCATACTCCTGTTTGTTCTGCTTCAGCTTGACCAGTACAACCTCTTTCTCCTGTTTGCTTCTGGCCCAGGTTTTCAGCTGGTTCTCCTGCTCTTTTACCACTGCTGCTTTCTGGCGATAGGTCTGCTCCAGTGCAACCCGGTTACTTTCGAGCGTAACGGCTGCCTGCTGCAGATCGTCAACATTACGGCGTACCGCGCGGGTAAAAAAGCCCATGTATTGCGCCCGGACGATTGCGTCATTGACCGAACCCGAGGCAAAAAGACGCTCAACATCCCGGCGCCCCCCATACTTGTAGACAGAAACTGCTGTTCTTCTGAAATCGTCAGAGACCCGGCCATAAATCTGGCGATTACCCTGAAGTTCGACCTGAAGACGATTGATATCCCGGTCAAGACGGTCAAGATAGTTCTGATTTTCAGTGATCATTTTTTCAAGCACAAGAATCTGGCGACGGATATTCTCCAGTGACTTGAGTGAGAGTGACTCCTGCTTTCTGGTTGAACTCAGTTTGAACTGGTACTCTTTCAACTGTCCTTTAAGCTCTCTGAGAGTCCGCTCTACCGATGAGCGCTCGGCCATGATCCTTGCAATCTCACTGTTTACCGGAGGTGCCGCAATCACAGCAGTGGACATCGTGACGGGAAAAGAGAAGAGGAGGAGCAGAAAAGCACATGCCGCCCTTCGTAACAGGGTGTAAAAAAAAGCGCGACTAACCATAAAACTCATAAAAAATCCCCGGACCGTAAAAATTCAAAGACTATTACCACAAACCTGTTAAAAAAAGCCATGCCGAAGAGAGCATGAGGCCTCTGTTCAAGGTAAAGGATAAAATCTTTTCTTCGCAAAGGTCACAAGAAAAAAATAATTTGTTTTTCTTACGCTTAAATAAGTAAATATCGCTTTTTCATCAGCTACTACCACATGGACAAGCTTGTCATAAGAGGGGGCCGCCGGATCAGCGGCAGCGTATCTGCCTCGGGTTCAAAAAACAGCTCCCTGCCGATCATTGCATCAACACTGCTAAGTGGCAACGGGACATTTATTCTGCACCATATCCCCGATCTTCAGGATATCAAAACCTTTACGCAGCTCCTGCATCACCTTGGTGCTGAAACCTCTTTTTCCGGCAACACCCTGAACGTTACGACCGGAAACGTGACCAGTATCCTGGCGCCCTACGAACTGGTAAAAAAAATGAGAGCTTCGATCTATGTGCTCGGCCCGCTGCTTGCACGGTTCGGCCACGCAAGGGTATCCCTTCCGGGAGGATGCGCCTTCGGCCCCAGGCCTATCGACCTGCATCTGATGGCGATGGAAAAACTCGGCGCCCGTATCACCATAGAGACCGGCTTCATTGATGCCACTGCCCCTGGCGGAAAGCTGCACGGAGCCCATATTGATTTCCCGATCTCCTCTGTTGGAGCAACAGGCAACGCACTGATGGCAGCCTCACTTGCCGAAGGGACTACAACAATCAGCAATGCCGCCGCTGAACCGGAAATTGTAACACTCTGCCATTTCCTCACGGCCATGGGAGCAACCATCAGGGGAACCGGAACAACCGAGCTTGAAATTGAGGGAAGCCAGTCACTCAATACCGCAGAATTTCAGAACGCATTTGACCGGATTGAAGCAGGAACGCTTCTTGCGGCTGCGGCCATAACCGGAGGAGGGATCACGGTCAACGATGTTGAGCCGGAGCAGCTCAAATCGGTACTTAAAAAATTTGTCCACGCAGGTTGCACTGTTGAAACAACCGAGAACAGTGTCACCCTGAAAAGCAGCGGTAAACTGATTCCGACCGATATTACAGCCAAACCCTACCCGGCTTTTCCTACCGACATGCAGGCCCAGTGGATAGCCCTGATGACACAGGCTGAAGGAACCAGCCATATTACCGACAAGATCTATCATGAACGGTTCAACCACATCCCTGAACTGAACCGGCTTGGTGCCAATATCGAGATCCGCAAAAACCAGGCGGTGGTTCACGGACCAAGAACACTCTCGGGCACCAAAGTGATGTCAACCGATCTGAGAGCATCGGCAAGTCTGGTGCTTGCAGGGCTTGTTGCCAAAGGAACAACGGAGGTGCTGAGGGTCTACCATCTCGACCGGGGATATGAAAAAATCGAAGTAAAACTGAAGAGTCTCGGCGCCGATATCAGTCGTGAAAGCTATAAAGAGTTTTGATAAACGGAGAAAAAAGAGAAAAAGAGATTATTCTTTTGCATATTCAATCTCAAGCATTATATTAACTGCCTCTAAAGCCAAGCAATGAGGGCCCTTAGCTCAGTTGGTCAGAGCAAGCGACTCATAATCGCTGGGTCGTAGGTTCAAGTCCTACAGGGCCCACGCAGTATGAAGAGCTGACAAAAATATTTACCTGGCGTGTTCGTCTAGTGGCCCAGGACATCGCCCTCTCAAGGCGAAGATCACGGGTTCGAATCCCGTACACGCTACCTCTCAATGAGACAAAAAAAAGCACCCGTAGCTCAACTGGATAGAGTATCTGACTACGAATCAGACGGTTAGAGGTTCGACTCCTCTCGGGTGCACCAACTCTTCTCGCTGGCTGAACGGCTTTTCCTCCTGTGCCGATGTTTGACCTTGCGTTTCTTCTTGCTCCCACATTTGCCATGTTTTTTCTGGGAGTGCTTCTGCGCCGCACATCCGTTCTTGATGACCGGGATGCCGACACACTCCTGAAGCTGGTATTCAACCTGACACTCCCGGCTCTCCTGCTATCCGTGCTCCCCCCGGTCGAATTGAACAGCAAACTCCTTCTTGTCGCCCTTATCTCGACATTGATAATCCTCCTCACGCTCCCGGCTGCAATGCTTGCAGGAAAAGTTACCGGGATGAAGCCGCAAACATCTGCCGTCCTGGTTTCCGGATCGATCATCATGAATCTCGGTTTCGTCATGCCCTTCGTCCAGTCATTTTACGGTGATGAGGGTCTTGCCCGACTCTTCATCTTTGATATTCCCAATGGTGTGTCGGCCTATACCATCGCATGGGCGTTTGCATGCCGCTCCGGCGGCAACCCCTACCACTGCCTGAAAGGCAAACTTTTCAAATCGCCGCCGCTTCTGGCTCTCGCTCTGGCGCTCTTTATGAATGCGCTTTCGCTGCGTCCGGAACCGCTCACCGCCAAAATTCTCCTCACAACAGGCACGCTTACCATCCCGCTTGTTCTGCTTGCTCTTGGCGCCTCTTTCAGCATAAAAAAAGCAAATCCCCTCCACCTCGGAGTTGGCATAGCGCTGCGGATGCTGCTTGGTCTCTCTCTCGGGCTCTGGCTCTCCGACCTGCTCAACATCTCCGGAGTTGACCGGGCCGTTGTGGTGCTCTGCGCTTCGGCTCCTGCGGGTTTCAACACCCTGACCTTTGCCTCGGTTGAAAAGCTGGACCGCGAATTTGCTGCAACACTGGTAGCTGCCTGCATGATTGCATCAATGGTGCTTATTCCGATCCTGCTCACCACGCTTTAGGATAGCTCGATTCATCTATTCCGTGACCTGACAGCATCCATCGTTCACGACCTGCCGGAACTCATGACAATGAAAAGAGGTAGCATTCGAGAAAAAATAAAAAGTGAATTGGAAAAACTTTTTTTTTAAATATATTCACATCGCTACTGAGGAGTGGCCAAATTGGTAAGGCACCTGATTCTGGATCAGGCAATTCCAGGTTCGAGTCCTGGCTCCTCAGCAAAAAAGAAAAAAAAGACACAGTTGTTTGGCTGTGTCTTTTTTTTTGCCCCCGCCTATCAATAAAAAACTGAATCAGGAAAAAACGCCGCCATTTTCTTATAGGGGGGCAAAAAAAAAGAGACAGAACATTTATTCTGTCTCTTTTTGATAAGAAACCGGTTTAGCGGAAACTTATTTTGCTGCAGGTGCTGCTGGTGCTTCTGCTGCAGGTGCTGCAGGTGCTTCTGCTGCTGGTGCTGCAGGTGCTTCTGCTGCTGGTGCTTCTGCTGCTGGTGCTGCAGGTGCTTCAGTTGCAGGTGCTTCTACAGGAGCTTCTGCTTTTTTAGCGCAGCCGACAAATGAAACTGTGCTTGCAAGGAATAAGAAAATGAAAAGTTTTTTCATTGCTGGATTGTTGTTTTGTTGTTTGATAATTGACAGCTTCTTCAGCTCACTAATATTAAAAAAAAACAGCGAGTTTTCAAAAGCCCACTGTATGGCGGAATATGCAAAATTTTCCATATCCCGCCATAATAAATGTTTTTTTTAGTCAACAAGCAACTCCAATTCTGCTTTTTCGAGCTTGTCGAAGTTCAGATAACGATAAATGTTCTCTGCTTTTGAGCCGGAAAGATGCCTGCTGAAAATTTCCAGATACTCATCCTTGTTCGGCAGATGACCAAGCAGCGCACACACCGCAGCAAGTTCAGCCGAACCGAGATAAACCTGGGCACCGGTGCCCATCCTGTTATCAAAGTTTCGGGTGCTGGTCGAAAAAACAACCGCATTGTCAGCTACCCTTGCCTGATTACCCATGCAGAGTGAGCATCCAGGAATCTCGATACGGGCTCCTGCTGCACCGAAAATGGCATAATAGCCCTCTTCGATCAGTTTTTTCATATCCATCTTCGTGGGCGGCACAATCCAGAGTTTGGCCGAAGCGACCCCCTTGCCCCTGAATACTTCACCAAGAGCACGGAAATGGCCGATGTTGGTCATACAGCTCCCGACAAACACCTCGTCAATAACCTTGGGCCGTTTTTCATCACGAAGCACTTCACTGAGCGTCATGACGTCATCGGGATCGTTCGGACAGGCAAGAATCGGTTCAGTGATCGCACTCATATCGATTTCAATCACCTCTGCGTACTCTGCATCGGCATCAGGTTCAAGAAGCGTCGGATTCTTCAGCCAATCCTGCATTTTACCGATACGGCGGCGCAGGGTATCAGCATCTCCATATCCCTCCTTGATCATCTGCTCAAGCAGCTCGATATTCGAACTGAGATATTCGATAACCGGAGCTTTGTCAAGACGGACCGTACAGGCGGCGGCACTCCGCTCGGCAGAGGCATCACTCAGCTCGAAAGCCTGCTCAACCTTGAGATCCGGCAGCCCTTCAATTTCGAGTATACGACCGGCAAAAACATTCTTTTTTCCCTTCTTCTCAACCGTCAGCAACCCTTTTTTCATGGCAACCCAGGGTATGGCATTGACAAGATCCCTCAGGGTAATACCATTCTGAAGCTTGCCGGTAAAGCGAACAAGCACGGACTCGGGTACATTGAGTGGCATGGTACCGGTAACACCGGCAAACGCCACAAGACCCGATCCGCCGGGGAATGAGATCCCGATCGGGAACCGGGTGTGTGAATCGGCACCGGTACCGAGTGTATCCGGCAGTACCATGCGGTTCAACCATGTATGGATAACGCCGTCACCGGGTTTCAGCGAAACGCCTCCCCTGCTCATGATAAAGAAGGGGAGATTTCTGTGCAGGGTAATATCTGAAGGCTTCGGATAGGCAGAGGTATGGCAGAAGCTCTGCATGACAAGGTCGGCACTGAAGCTCAATGCGGCAAACTCCTTGACCTCATCCCGGGTCATGGCACCGGTGGTATCCTGTGAACCGACCGTAAGCGTTTCAGCTTCCACATACATGCCGGGGCGCACACCGGCAAGTCCGCAGGCCTTGCCGATCATTTTCTGTGCAAGCGTGTAGCCTTTTCCGGTATCTGCCGGCTGTTCCGGACGCTGGAAGAGGCTCTCTTCGCCAAGACCGAGAGTTTTTCTCGCTTTTCTGGTCAGGTTTCTGCCGATGATCAGGGGAATACGTCCGCCGGCACGAACCTCGTCAGCAAGAGTGTTCGGAGTAAGTTCAAAACGGGCAATAACCTCCCCGTTCTTCTCGATTTTACCCTGAAACGGATAGAGGTCGATAACATCTCCCGTCTCCATTGCCGAGACATCCGCCTGAACCGGCAATGCACCGGAATCCTCTGCCGTATTGAAAAAGATCGGCGCGATAATTCCGCCGATAACAACACCGCCGGTACGCTTGTTCGGCACTGCGGGAATATCGGTACCCATATGCCACTGAACCGAGTTGATGCCTGATTTGCGGCTTGACCCGGTACCGACAACATCACCGACATAGGCAAGCGGATGCCCTTTTGTTTTCAGTTGTGCAATGGTGCCGATCGGATCGGTCATTTTTGAACCGAGCATACAGAGCGCATGAAGCGGGATATCACTGCGGGTAAAGGCTTCACTTGCTGGTGAAAGGTCATCGGTGTTGGTTTCACCCGGCACCTTGTAGACGGTAAGGGTGATTTTTTCAGAAATAACAGGCCGCGAAGAGAACCACTCCCCTGCCGCCCATGATTCAAGCACTTCACGTGCATATTTGTTGGTTTTTGACTGACTGACAACATCATCAAATGCATCATAGACGAGCAGTGTCTTTTTCAGCATTTCGGATGCCGCTTCGCAGATGGCCGGATTGCTGTTGCTGAGAGCATCAATGAGAGGCTTGACATTGTATCCACCGAGCATGGTACCGAGAATCTTCACCGCTTCGACGCTGTCGATCACGCTACAGGAAATTTCCCCCTTGACAATACCATCAAGAAATGCGGCTTTTTCCAATGCAGCATCATCAACTCCGGGGCTGATATGTTCAAGGAACAACTCCAGCAGATACTCCTTTTCCTGAACGGGATTCTGCTGCAGAAGAGCATTAAGCGAACGGGTCTGTTCCGCGGTTAACGGCAACGGGGGGATGCCGAGCTTCGCTCTCTCTTCAGTATGGGCGCGGTATTGTTCAACAAGACTCATAAGGTCAATCTCCTGATGTTATGTGTGTGTAAAACTAATTGACTGTAAATAAAAAAGGCAGGGAAAACGCACTTGCGAATGCGCAATAGGCAAAGGTATTAAAGAATCCTCGCAGCAGAGCTACGAGGTATTAAAAGAGGCGTAATTGCTGTGAATGC